>CAMBWJ010000099.1 GCA_945871545.1 uncultured Clostridia bacterium
GGCCGTGCCCACGTCCACCGCGTAGACCTTCGCCGCGCCGCTCTGCAGCAGCACGTCCGTGAAGCCGCCCGTGGACGCGCCCACGTCGATGCAGACCGCGCCGCGCACGTCCACAGCGAAGCTGCGCAGCGCCTTCTCCAGCTTGAAGCCGCCCCGGCTCACGTAGGGGCAGACCTCGCCCCGCACCTCCAGCGCGTCCTCCGCGCCCACCTGCTGCGCGGCCTTCTTCACCGGCAGATTTCCGGCGTACACCAGGCTCGCCGCGATCAGGGCGCGGGCACGCTCCCGGCTGGGCGCGAGTCCCCGCGTGTAGAGCGCGACATCCGCGCGCAGCTTTTCCATCTCTGCCATGCATCTTTCCTCCAGAATTGCTGCTCCCAGTATACTCCATTTTCCCAAGCTTGCCAAGTCTGCTCCGGTGAAGCTGGAAATATGTGGGAATTCTCCAAATTTGACTTGACGGATTTGAAGATTATATATAAAATAATCATGAAATATATTTCAAATCCATTACAAAAGGAGTTGAAACACCGATGAAAAAGAAGATGCTTGCGCTTGTGCTGGTGCTTATGCTGACGCTGGGTGCGGCCCAGGCGGCGACGCTGGTGACGGCGAACGCCCAGAGCGTGGTCAATCAGGTGAACCAGGAGCGCGCAAAGCAGGGCCTGAGCGCCCTGCGCGTCGATCCAAAGCTCACCGCTGCGGCGCAGATCCGCGCCAAGGAGATCGTTGAGAAGTTCAGCCACACCCGGCCCGACGGCACGAAGTGGTCCACGGTGTCCTCCGTTGCCTACGGCGAGAACATCGCCAAGGGTCAGAGGACGGCGGACAAGGTGATGGCGGCCTGGATGACCTCCAGCGGCCACCGCGCCAACATCCTGCGCGCGAGCTACGGCTCCATCGGCGTGGCCTGCGTGAAGTCCGGCGGCGTGTACTACTGGGTGCAGCTGTTCGGCAGGTGATCCCCCTGCAAAGGGAAGCCCCGGCGGGAAAAATCCTGCCGGGGCCGCTTTATACGCCTGTAAACTCAGCTCAGCTGCATGTCGCTGCCGGAGACGATGTTGTGAATCCACACGCCCTTCTTCACCAGCACCAGGCCAATCACGCCCTTGATCACGTCCAGGAAGCGCTCGCAGAGGAAGATCAGCACTACGCTCATGGCGGTGAAGTGGGTGAGGCAGTAGGCCAGCGGGATGCAGAGCACCCAGGTGAAGCCGCAGTCGAACAGGAAGGTGATGCCCGTCTTGCCGCCGGAGCGGATGATGAAGTACTCGCAGTTGCAGAAGGCGTTTGCGGGCATCATGCAGGCGCAGACCAGAATCAGCTTGCTGGCCAGGCTGCGCACGCTGGGCAGCACGTCGTAGAGCAGGGGAATCGCATGGGAGCAGGAGATCAGTGTAAGCGCGACGACGACGCTGATGGCGACGGAGAAGGCGATCAGCTTCCAGGCGTGATCCTTGGCGATTTCCACATCGTCCGCGCCCAGATCCTGGCCGACGATGATGGAGGCGGCGGTGCCCATGGAGAAGAAGAACACGCTGAAGAGGTTGAACACGGTGGTGCTGATGCTGGTTGCCGCCACCACGTCCAGGCCGCGCAGGGAGTAGATCTGGTTCAGCATGGCCATGCCCAGCGACCAGAGCAGCTCGTTCACCAGCAGCGGCATGCCCTTGATGGTGATCTCCTTGACCACCTGGCGGGGAATGGACAGCGTGCGGAAGAGCCCCCTGGCGAAGGGGTGCTTTTTGGCGTGGCTGTGGGTGTAGATCACGATGATGCCCAGCTCCACATAGCGGGACAGCACGGTGGCGATGGCCGCGCCCTGCACGCCCAGCTGCGGAAAGCCCAGCTTGCCGTAGATCAGCAGGAAGTTGAAAATGAGGTTGACGAACACGGCGATGATGCCCGCCAGCATGGGCAGGCGGGTCTCTCCGGTCTCGCGCAGGGTGCTGGCGTAGCTCTGGGCGATGGCGAAGGGCGGAAGCCCCAGCAGCATGAGGTTCAGGTACTGCAGGCCGTAGTGCAGCGTGTCCGCCACGCGGGCAGGGTCGCTGTCGTCGGTGAGGTACAGCAGCACCAGCTCCCGTCCCTTCAGCAAGAACAGCGCAATCGCGCCCAGGGACAGCAGCAGGCCCGCATAGAGCTTGTAGCGGCAGGACGCGCGCACGCCCTCTTGGTTGCCCGCGCCGCAGTACTGGGCGGTGAAGATGCCCGCGCCCGAGACCGCGCCGAACACGGCCAGGTTGAATACATAGATCAGCTGGTTCGCCACGGCGACGCCCGAAAACTGGTCGGTGCCGATGCGGCCGACCATCAGGTTGTCCAGCAGGTTGACGAAGTTCGTGATGGCATTCTGCACGATAATCGGAACCACCACGGCCAGCACCATTGCATAGAATGCGCGGCTTCCGATCAGCTTGCGGAGCTTCGAGGGCATAGCATAAATACCTCCATTGGTTATCCTCTGTATCCTATCACAAGCCTGCGGGAGGGACAAGGCGATTCAGGTAAAGAAGCAGGAAGAGGACAGAGAAAGACCTGCGGCAGAGGATTGTGTCCTTGTCGCAGGCCGGATGAAGCGCGTTTAGTTGTTCAGTTTTCGGCGGGTGTAGGTCACGTATTCGTAGGGCAGCTCGCCGTCGAAGCGGGCCTCCACGCGGCGGTCGAAGGCCGATGCGTCAAATTCGGGAAAGAACACGTCTCCCTCCACATCCGCGTCGATCTCGGTGATGTACATCACGTCCACCAGCTCGAGCGCTTCGGCAAAGAGCCTTGCGCCGCCGGAGACGAAGGCGTGGCGATCCCCAGCCAGCGCGATGGCCTCGGCAAGGGAGGACGCGGTGCACAGGTTCTCTCCCTCGTAGCGCTGCGTGCGGGAGACGACGATGTTCAATCTTCCCGGCAGGGGATGACCGATCTCCTCGTAGGTGACGCGGCCCATGATGATGGCGTTGCCCATGGTGAGGTCGCGGAAGCGGTGCAGGTCGCCGGGGATGCTCCAGGGCAGGCGGCCGTCGCGGCCGATGACGCGGTTGCGGGCGTGGGCGACAATCAGTGCAAGCATATCACTTCAGTTCGTACAGCCTGGTGTACTTCTCCTCCAGATAGTCGAGATAGTGGTTCACGTTCAGGGGCTCGCCGGTGATTTTCCGAATCCACGCGTCTGGCGTGAGCATCGATGCGCAGGAGAACACGTGCTCCTTCATCCAGTCGAGCACCGCGTCCAGACGGCCCTCGGCCACGGCTGCGTCCACGTCGAGGTCCTGCTTCATGCGGCGCAGGATCTGCGCGCCGTAGGCGTTGCCCAGGGCGTAGGAGGGGAAGTAGCCGTAGCTGTCCGTCCAGTGCACGTCCTGCAGACAGCCCTGCGCGTCGTCGGGCACCTGAACGCCCAGGTACTCCGCGTACTTCGCGTTCCACAGCGCGGGAATCTCGTCAACGCCGATCTCGCCGTTGATGAAGGCCTTCTCCAGCTCGTAGCGGATCATTACGTGCAGGGAGTAGGTCAGCTCGTCGCTCTCGGTGCGGATCAGGCTGGGCCGGGAGATGTTGACCGCCTCATAGAGCTCCCGCTCGGTAACGTCCGCGAAGGTGTCGCCGCTGATCTCCTGCAGCTTGGGATACACGAAGTGGATGAAGGCTTCGCTGCGACCGATCAGGTTCTCGTAGAAGCGGGAGACGCACTCGTGCATGGCGTTGGACATGCCGTTGTCGGCGTGGTTTGCGTAGAATTCCTCCGGCTCGTTCTGCATAAACAGCGCGTGACCGCCCTCATGCAGGGTGCTGAAGATGTTGGAGATGAAGTTGTCCTCGTAGTAGTGGGTGGTGACGCGCACGTCCTTCGGGCCGTAGCTGTCGGTGAAGGGGTGCTCGGTGGTCATCAGCACCAGTGCGCTCTCCCGCAGACCCTCCAGGCGCAAAAGATAGCGGGAGAAGGCCTCCTGCTGGGGGATCGGCACGGGCCGGGATAGGAAGTCCTCCCGGATGGGCTTGCCCTCGGAGACGATGCGCTGCATCAGCGGCACGATGCGCGCCTTCAGTGCTCCGAAGAACGCGTCCAGCTGATTCTCGCTGCCGCCCTTCTCGTTGTCGTCCAGGCAGGCGTTGTAGTAGGTGGAGGGCTTCTCGTCCCGCAGGTCGATGGCGCGGCGGGTGCAGTCGATCACCGCTGCGAGGCTGTCCCGGAAGAGGGAGAAGTCGCTGGCCTTCTTGGCGGCGAGCCACGCGCCGTAGGCACGGTTGCGGGCGGAATCCAGCTCGAAGGCGAACGCAGGCGTGAAGTTCTTGGTGCGTCCGTAGTTCTCCCACAGGCGCTCGACGAGCCTGCGCTGCACCGGCGTGAGCCCCTGACTGTCCGCGTGGAGCTCGCACACCAGGCGCTGGTACTTTTTGGAGTGGGTCAGCTTGTGCAGCTGCCGTCCGAGCACGGAGATGTCCTCCCCGGCCTGCGCAAGGCCCTCCTCCGGGGCGCAGCACATCATGTCGAAGTTGAGCTTGCCCATGCTGCGCTGATAGACCTCGGCTTCGCTGAGGATGGAAAAGAGCTGCTTGAGTTTCTGCTGGTTGGTCATGGATTTACCTCCGGGAATGTTTCATTTGGTATATAGCATATCCGGAATGGGGAAGAAAGTCAAGCAAAAGGGGCCGCCTCATCGCTGAGACAGCCCCAATGCATGGATGACTTACTTGCCGGCGGCCTTCTTCGCGGCGCGCAGGGCCAGGATGCGCTGCATCTCGTTGTAGACGATCATGTAGCCCTCGTCCACGCCCATGCCGGGCTTGGCCAGAATCTGGTCGGGCTGGGTCGCCATGGCGCAGTTCACGCACACCTGGGCGCTGCGGTCGGTCTCGTTGCAGGTGCCGCCCTGATACGCGCCGATGCCCTTCTGCTTGCAGTAGAGCACGGCCTCGATGGTGTTGTTCACGCCGCCCAGGTCGGGGGTCTTGATCTGCACCATGTGACCGGCCTTTGCGTCGGCAAAGAGCTTGATGTCCTCCAGCGTGTTGCACCACTCGTCGGCGACCAGCTCCACGTCGCAGCCGCGCTTGTCCAGCTCAGCGGTCAGGCCTGCGAGGGCCTCGATCTGGGTCTCGCGGTCACAGTCGCAGTCCATGGGGCCCTCGATGCGCAGGTGGAAGGGCTTGGCCAGCTTGCCCAGCTCCTCGATGTAGTCCGCCATGTCCTTGTAGTTGTTGTTGCCGAACACCTGGCCGATGGTGCCGTAGCAGTCGATGTGCAGCACGGGGGCGTAGTCTTCGCTCTGGCGGTGCTCCAGGATGCGGTTGCGCAGCCAGGTCACGTACTCGGCCAGCTTCTCGCCGTGCTCGCCCAGCTTGTCGTGCACGTTGTTGATCAGGGCGTGGGGCAGCACCTGCGCGCCCTTGATGATCATCTTGTCGGAGTTGTCGTAGCGGTCGTCGCCGGACTGGGTGAAGATCGGCACGGGCTTGTCGGACACGGTGCAGCCGTATTCGTCGGCCACGACCTCGCACATCAGGCGGCCGGTGGCCTTCGCGACGGCATCCAGCAGGGCCTGGGACACGCCGTAGCGGATGGCGGTGTGCAGGCGCTTGCCGTCGATGGTGATGGCCTCCATGTCGGCGGCGAGCTGACGGAAGTTGTCGGCCTCCTTGCCCACGAGCTGGGGCTTGATGTACTTGTCGATCAGCGGAATGAAGTCCTTGGCGAGGAACAGCGGGTCGCGTCCGCCAGCGCCGCTGTACTGCACCGCCGCGCAGTCGCCGTAGGCGATCTGGCCGTCCTCGAGGATCAGCATCACGGAGATGGATTCGCCGGCCTGACGCACGGCAGAGAAGCCCTCGGTCACGGGCTCGCCCACGTAGAACACGCCGTCGTGGCCCGCGCCCTTCTTGATGGCGCGCTGATCGTCAAAGTAGAAGCCCGTGCGGCCCTGGGAACATACGACATCCAGAATTTTCATGGTAATCTCCTCCAAATCTATCAGTAAGTCGTTATTTCAGGCTGTGGTGGAGGGGGAGCTTGCTCCCCCTTCACATCGCTTTAGCGCGGACGGCCCACCAGGCGGCCCTTGCCGATGGCATACACGTCGTCGATGACCATCTGGAAGGAGGCCTTGCGGTTTTCCGCCTTGGCGCGCTCCTCGATCTTGGCGGTGTGGAAGTCCTTCAGCTCCTTGCTGAAGGGCAGGTTGCCGAAGTTCAGGATGCGCACAGCGCCGTTGTTGTCGCGGGCGGGCAGCATCAGGCCTGCATTGGCGCGGCAGGGGGCGAAGGGCACGTCCAGTGCGCCGGATTCCACGCCGCGGCACACGCCCACGGCGATGTCGCCCATGCCCAGCTCGAAGCACTTGTCCACGATGGCGCGGGTCTCCTCGGCGATGATCTCCTCCTCAGCGGTGATGGCGTCGCCGCGGAAGTCCTGGTCGGCCAGCATGTTCACCACCTGCTTGGTGCAGCGCAGACCGGCTGCGTTGGCCTCCATGGTGGGGATGCCCACGGCCTCGTGGGGGGTCTTGACGATGACCTTGGTGGCCTTTGCGAGACCCGCGATGGCGCTGCCCATGGAGATCACGCCGAAGGCCTTGGCCTCGTCCGCCGGGAAGCCGCCCATCCACTGATGCAGCACGGTGGTGACCACCACGTCGCTGTAGCCGTACTTGGTCAGGTATTCCTCGGTCAGCTTCTCCAGGGAGCGGATGGCGGCCACGTCCTGCACCAGGTTGCCGCACTGGCCGTAGCCCACGGTGATGTTCTTCACGCCCTGCTCGGCGGCCAGCAGCGCCTCGATGATGGCGGCGGCGTGGGAGATGC
>CAMBWJ010000100.1 GCA_945871545.1 uncultured Clostridia bacterium
CACAAGCACTCCATACCCGTCGGTATTGTTTGCTTGTGCTTTGAGTGTACCAAACATCCCCGGCGATGCGTTTTCGAGGCGAAAGCGGCGATCCGACAGACGATTCTCCCTTTTCATTGTCCCCCATACTATGCACCAAAAAGGATCGCATCCTCAGGCAGTTGCCATCGGATGCGATCCTTTTTTGCAAATCAGGCTTTTTTCGTGGCCTTCCTGGCCTCACGCTTTTTCTCCAGGTTGGAAACAACAATCGCGCAGGAAGCGTCGCCGGTGATATTCAGCACCGTGCGTCCCATGTCAAAGAGCCGGTCTACGCCTGCAACAAGCGCAATTCCCTCCACAGGCAGTCCCACAGAGGTCAAAACCATGGCCAGCATGACCATGCCGGCGCCAGGCACGCCAGCGGTTCCGATGGAGGCCAGCGTGGCCGTCAGCACGATGGTCAGCATCTGGGGGAAGGTCAGGCTGATGCCGTAGCAGGATGCGATGAAGATGGCGCATACGCCCTGATAGATGGCGGTACCATCCATGTTGATGGTCGCGCCCAGCGGCAGGACGAAGGAGGACACCTGACGATCGGCGCCCAGCTTCTCGGTGCATTCCATGTTCAGAGGCAGCGTACCGACGGAAGATGCGCTGGAGAAGGCGAACATCATGGCGGGCAGCATTCCCTTGAAGAACTCCAGCGGTCTCATGCCGCCCATGGTGCGCACCGTGGTGGAATACACAATGATCGCATGGAGCGCATAGCAAATGTACGCGGTCAGCAGAACCATTGCAAGCGAGCCAATGATCGCAGCGCCGTTTTCTGCGATGACGGGGCACAGCAGGCAGAACACGCCGATCGGAGAGAGCTTGAGGATCAGCTCCATGACCTTCATGAACACTTCGTTCAGATGCTCCACCGCAGTAAACACGCTGGACGCCCGCTCGCCAACCAGAATCACGGCAAAGCCAATCAGGATCGCCATGACGATGATCTGGAGCATGTTGGCATTGAGCAGCGGCGCCAGGAAGTTCGACGGGAAGATGTTCACAATGGTATCCATAAAGGGCGTTGCCGCAGCAGCTTCATAGGTCAGGTCAGAGGTCGAAAGCACCGGGAAGAAGCCCTTGGCAAAGTATGCAACGATCAGTCCGATGGTAATTGCAAAGGCCGTGGTGCAAAGATAGTAAACCACCGTTTTCCAGCCAATCGCGCCCACCTTGCGAATGTCCTTCATGGACAGGATGCCGCTCATGATGGAGAACAGCACGATGGGGCACACGATGAACTTGATGAGATTCAGGAAGATGGTACCAAAGGGCTTGATGTAGCTCTTTGCAATGTCAGCGTGGTTCCCCATGAGCAGGCCGACGATAATCGCAAGCACCAACGCAATGAATATCTGCCCTGCCAATGATAGTTTCTTCTTTCCCATTCCATTTCCCCCTTGAAAAGATTATCGGCAGGATGATATATCGAGCCGATTGTAATTTATATTTTACTCATTTTTATCATATGTGTCAATGTATTTTCACCCGAAAAAAGGCACTCCATCAAAAAAAATATGAATCGCCACGCCCTTCCGAGCCGTTCCATCGGGAAAACGGTGAAATGAAAGCCCAAAAGCGCCTCCAACGGCAGAATCGCTGTTGGAAGCGCTTTTGCGAGCCGGAGCTGCGCGCGCTCCTTCTCCGGTGCGGGCGCAGCAGTTTCACCCTGGACTGCGCATCAATCTCTCACCTCGCAGCCGCAGACCCCCCGATTTGAGATTGCATCCAGCCAGAAATACAGGTTCTCCACTTCATACACCTGAATCATGTCCGCAAGCTCCGTCTGCCCGGGACAGATTTCGGAAAACAGATTCTCCTGCCCGCGGAACAGCTCCGGATTCCAGATGTGGGTGCGTTGATCGCCATAGATCGCACCGTAGAGAATCCGGGCCTCCACCAGATCCTGGAACATATGGCTGCCGTAGCTGAGCTCCGGCATAAACCCGGCCCGGCGATCGGACACCTCGCAGACCGCAGAGAAGTTGGAGATTCCGCGGAAGGCTACGGGCACGCCCAGCTCCGGCGAGGAGGTGCCCACCCGACCGGGCGTCATCAGCAGCAGGTTCTTGCCGCTTCCCCTGTATGCATCGTTGATGGTCTCGATGGCCTTCGCCACGCCGTATTTCAGATTGTAGGGATAAGCGTCGTAGCGCGCCGGGTCGATCTGCACCACCACATCCATCCGCCGCTTGCCGGACGGGCCCATGACCGCGTCCGAAATATCGAAGAACACCCGATCCAGCTTCAGCGCGTCGATGTTCACCGTTTCGCTGGACTGATTCTGATACAGGGGCCTGCACTGGAGCAGATTCACCACGAAGTCGCCGTCCGGAGCCAGGTTCACCGCAAATTCAATGTCCACCGGATTCTGATACACCCGCTCCAGCATCTTGAGAATCTTCTGCATCAGTCCGGTGAAGCACTGATTCTCCAGCAGCCGCTGGCAGCTGACGAACCACACCTCCTGCCGCGTGCCGCTCTCCCGCAGATATGCCTCCGCCTCATAGTCCCGTTCCAGCACCATCTTCTTGTACCACAGGGGAAGCTGGGGCAGAAGCGCGTCCAGCGGAAGCTCCCGCAGCTGGTTGCCGGCGCAGTCCAGCAAATCGATGTTCCGCTGGGAGAACTTGTGCTTCTGCGCCACGGTGGTCAGCATCGTCACGCCGGGGCGATCCAGGTTGGCAAGCCTCGGGTAGTCCTCCGTGGTGCGGTCGACGGCCTTGGTGCCCAGGCCCATAACGATGCGCAGCATCCCCGCGCCCGGATCCATGTCCGGCATCCATCGATAGGCGCTGTGGCTGTACCCCACCCCCGCCGCGCAGGGCATGAAGTACGGGCCATAGTGGGAACCGGACACCCGCTGCACCAGCACCGCCATCTGCTCGTCCCGCTTGTCCAGTCCGCGCATCCGGCGGTACTCCAGCGCGGAGGGATCCATGGTGCTGGCGTACACCTGTCGGATGGCCTGCTCAAAGGCCTCCAGCCGCTGCTCCGGGCTCCCCTGATTCACGCAGAACTCGGAATCGTACTTTCCGGCAAAGGCGTTTCCGAAGCCGTCCTCCAGGAAGCTGGAGGAGCGCACGATGAACGGGTTCTGGCCGAAGTATTCCAGCACATCCACGAAGCGCTCCCGGATCTTGGCCGGGAACACGCCGTGGAGCAGGCAGTCCCGCAGCTCCCCGGCGGCATTCATGTAGCCCTCGGCGGAGCGCTGGCGGATGCGCAGCTTCCAGGCCCCGTTGGACACGATGTAGGTGTAGAACACGTCCGAGCCGATGAAGAAGGAATCGTGGGGCTCGTCATGTTCTGCATACTCCGGGATCTCCCGCTCCGCGATCTTCCGCGCCAGCAGCATGCCGCAGGCCTTGCCGCCGATGGCCCCGCTGCCGATCATCCGCTCCCGGAGGGCGAAGTAATCCTCCGGGCGAAAGTACTCTTCCACCAGCGCCTTGAGCCTGCTGTCCTTGGTCATGGTGCTGCGGATGATCTGTTCCTGGGTGTCCCTGGAGAACACGCCCTGGGAAAACTGCATCTTCGCCAGGGAGAAGAAGCGGTCGTGGCTGTCAAAATTCTGATCCTGTCCCGTCTGGGCCAGGCGCTGCTGAATCTGGTAGAACCGGCTCATCCCCACGCCGTCGGAGATCACGGAAAACTCCCCGGTGTCCCTCTTCATGCAGTGCGGGAGGAACATCTTCTCCGAGTAGCGGTTCCACACCTTCATCGGGTGCAGATACAGCTGCCTTTCGTCGGAATAGACGTTCAGCAGCAGCTGCGTGGTGTCCCGGATTCGGGCCACGGTGTCGAAGGAGTGCCGGCCACGGATCAGCGGGAAGTAGGCCACGGTGTCCAGCTCAAACAGATACGGGCAGGTCACCCGGAAGAAGTTGCCCATCATGAGGTCGGTGTACCACACGGACTGCAATTCGGACAGGCAGTCAAACACGTAGAATGCGTCCCTGCCCTGCCGGGTGATCTCCTCGTGAATGGCCACCGTGAAGGGCTCGAAGCCCTCGTCCGGGTTGAAGCGCGCGACGTGAATGCCGCGCAGATCCCGGAGCACCGGCTCATGCTGGGCAAAGCGAATGTAGATCACGTTGCGGCCGTCGGCAACGGCCTGACGGGCAAAGGGCTCCGCAAATGCGCGGAATTCCTCCAGCTCCGAAATCTGCCAGACCACGTTGTCACCGAGACGCACATGGTCCAGCGCTTCATCCAGCCCGGATATGCCGCTTTGGATTTTGTCAAAGGCACTCATCGCAGTATCCTCCATAAAAGCGCAGGGCAATGAAGCCATAAAGCTCCATTGCCCTGTTGGTAATTTTATGATAACACAATTGCCGCCCGAACTCAAGCTGTGTTCCTATCCATACTCCTGAGAATCAGCGTTTTTCAGACCGATCAGCCGTTGGATCCCCGCCGACTGCTTCGATCATCAGACAGCGATGCGCATTTGCATCCACGAAGGCCTTGCCGGAGCAGGGAAACTCCTCGTCGCTCTCCCGGAAATTGAGCAGGATCGGAAAGCGCGGCGCATATTGAACGACGATGCCGTTCCCCTCTCCTTCCCCTCGCATCCTCCATGAGAATACAGGTATGTCATCAGCCTCCAAGAACCGATTCGATGCGGCGCATGACGGAAGGTGCGCAACGCGAGCCGCATCATGGAGATGCCTCCCGTCTTCAGTTCTTCGCCAGCTTCCTCAGGGAGAGCAGCAGCAGGAGGATTCCGGCGCCGGTCAGGATGTGGCCCACGCCCGCGATTCCCGAGATGGAGGCGCTGGCGGCTGCGGACAGGCCCGTCCCCAGCACCTGAAGGACGCCGCGCACCACCATCATCGCCGCGGTCAGCACAACGCCGATGTTGTGGCACCACAGAAAGGCGCGGAAGCTCCTGAGCTTCCCGAGGTCATTGTGCGCCGCGTACAGCGCAACCAGCAGGTAGACCAGCATGCCCAGCAGGAACAGGTGCGCGTGCACCTTTCCCAGCACCGTCACGCCGCTGAAATGGTTGAATTTCGTGAATTCCCGGTAGAATACGCCGCCGGCCATCGCGGCAAGGGCATAGGCCAGAGCAATGTTCAGATACTTCTTCATCGCTTATTCTCCTTCTTCATCGCGTTGTAGCCGATCAGTACCGTCCAGACGTAGGCGCAGGTCTTGGGGATCATCAGCATGCCCACGGCGGGCACCGCATCCGCAAACAGCACCACGGGGATGTAGCAGGCGAAGCTGAGCACCACCGTCAGCCACAGATGCCGGAAGGGCGCGTCGCTCCTCTCCCGCGCGCTGCGGTAGAACAGCACGACGATCAGCGCGCCGAGGATGGCGAAGGGGATGTTGCGCCAGATTCCCCAGGAGAGCGGCGGCGTGGCGCTGGTCCACGCGTTCTGGGGCATCAGGCACAGCGCGATGCGCGCCAGCGCCAGAATCCACACGGCCAGGGTCGTTCCCCTGCTGCCCTGAACCTCGTAGCGTGCGCGCCAGACGTAGTAGAGCAGCACGTAGAACAGCGTCATGGTGACGGAGGTGATCAGCTTGCCCACCCCCAGCGCCGCCGTGTAGCGCTCAAGACCCGTGGTGCATAGCGCTATGGCCCGGGGAACCAGATGGAACGCGTCGCCGCAGCCCAGCGTCACCGCCATCGCGCCGAACAGCCGATACTGCCTGCGCCCTCCGCTGCCGAGGATCATTTTCACGCCCAGGGTGATGACCGTCGCCAGATAGACGACATCGAACTGCGTCTCAAAAATTGCCTGCATGAATGTATTCCTCCCGATGTAAATCCAATTGGGCTTCCCTCAGCCATGGATCGCCCTGCGGACGATCTCCAGCAGCGCGCCGCAGTCCCGCCGTCCCTGTACCAGCAAAAGCAGCAGGTTGTCCAGCACGAAATCCACGAGCATTTCCCGGGAAAAGCCCGACGAAAAGGCGCTCTCCGGAACGTCGGGGTCATTGCGCAGCGCCTCCAGCAGCCCGGCCCGGATGTGCGCCAGCGCACCGTCCATCGCGCTCCTGGCTTCCCCGCGCCTTGCAGCGGCGATGCCGACGGAATGCCCCGTCAGAAAGCCCGGATACGCATGCGCGCCCTTTTGGATGCGCGCGTACAGCTCCGCCACGCAGTCGGGAAAGGAGGCCCTCGACAGACTCCGCTTCTCCGCGTGGAAAATCTCCCGCCAGATGCTCTCCACCGTCGCCAGAACCAGCGCGTTCTTGTCGGCGTAGTAGTTGTACAGCGTTCCCAGGGCAATCCGACATGCGTCGGCGACCCGCCGCATGCTCAGCGCCTGCACGCCCTCCTCCGCCACGATGCGCCTGCACGCCTGCAGGATGGCCTCTCTGGATGTTGCGTTCGTGTTCAATGCGCACACCTCCAAGCTGAACAATGTTCATTACAGCGCACTCTGTGGACTTGTCAAGATGCAACCCTGCATACCGCCTGCGAAATTCGGTATTTCAGGACAGCAGGCTTGCTATTTTCATCCGGATATGATATGATCGTATTGTTTGGACGTCCTGCAAAATAAGAACCGTCTTTGAAGAAGAAGGGCTTTAGATATTGCACTTTACCGTGCCGTAGATGAAGCCCTTCTTCTTTTTATATCGTCGGTTTCTGCGTATGGGACTGGGATCGATCAATTGAAGCAAGAGAGAACAGGATTGTCTATCATGTCGAAGCTAGTTGCACTGAGAACGGATTTGAACGAAAAGGATCTGCTTCTG
>CAMBWJ010000101.1 GCA_945871545.1 uncultured Clostridia bacterium
CAGGTACTGTACGGCAATGGGGATGGTCTTGTATTTCTTGATGTCCAGAACCAGATAGGGCAGCAGGTAGTCGTTCCAGATCCACATGGAATTCAGAATGCCGGTGGAAACGTAGGTGGGCTGCAGGATGGGCATCACGATGGAGAAGAAGGTGCGCACCGGCGTGCAGCCGTCTACCATGGCGCTCTCTTCGATTTCAATCGGGCAGGACTTCATATATCCGCAGAACATGAACACCGCAAGGCCTGCGCCGAAGCCCAGATACACGATCGGGATCGTGAAGGGCGTGTTCAGCTTGAGGTAGTCGGCCGTCTTGGAGAGGGTGAACATCACCATCTGGAAGGGCACGATCATCGAGAACAGGCAGAGGTAGTACACGCTGCGGGTGAGCTTTGTGCGCACGCGGCAGATGAACCAGGCGCACATGGAGGTGCACAGCAGGATCAGAATCACGGAAAGCACCGTGATAATCAGGCTGTTTGCGAAGGAATCGAAGAAACTGATCTTCGTGAGGCCGTTGGTGTAGTTCTCCCAGCCGACGAAGGTCTTTGCATTCGGCAGGGCGAAGGGCAGGCGGCTGATGAAGGCCTTCTTCTTGAAGGAGTTGATCAGCACCAGCAGCAGCGGGTAGATATAGGCGATGGAGATCACGGAGAAGACGAGCGTGAGAATCCAGCTGCCCTTCTTCTGCGGGACTTTTGCTTTCTTTTCGCGGGCCATTTACTGCTGCACCTCCTTGCGATTGGTGAGACGCATCTGCACCATGGCAATCAGGGCCACGATGATCGTAAAGACCACGGCCTTCGCCTGACCAGCGCCCTCCCAGCCGTTGCGGCCGTAGAAGGTCTCGTAGATGTCCAGCGCCAGCAGCTTCAGCTTGCCCGAGGACTCCGCGCTCAACAGCGCGAGGTTCTGGTCGAAGAGCTTGAAGGAGTTGGTCAGCGTCAGGAAGGTACAGATGGTGATGGAGGGCATGACCATCGGAATCTTGATCTTGAACAGCGTCTGAAGCGGCGTTGCGCCGTCGATGGACGCGGCCTCGATCAGATCGTCCGGGATGCTCTGCAGGCCGGCGATGTAGATGATCATCATATAGCCCGCCTGCTGCCACAGCATCAGCACCGTCAGGCCCCAGAAGCCGTAGGCCTCGGAGTAGACCAGCGTGCGTCCGAATTTATCCAGAATGCCGGTCAGCAGCAGGTTCCAGATCCAGCCCAGCACGATGCCGCCGATCAGGTTCGGCATGAAGAACACCGTGCGGAAGAGGTTGGTGCCCCTGAAGCCGCGCACCAGCAATAGGGCCAGCACAAAGCCGAATACGTTGATCAGAACCACGTTGACCACCGTGAACAGCGAGGTGAGCCACAGCGAATGCAGGAAATTGGAGCTGGGATCGGTGAAGATGCGAATGTAGTTCGCCAGTCCCACAAACTGCGCGTCCGTGACCGTTGTGAAATTGCAGAACGAGAGATAGATGCCCATGATGAAGGGAATCAAAAACCCGATCAGGAATGCAAGCATGGTTGGCAGCACGAAAATCGGCCAATACTTGCGCATGGATTTCTCCATAGAACCAACCTCCTGTGTGGCAATCTGCACTTGTCCGGCAGGCCATATCCGCCTCCGATGGAACCGGGGACGCATATCGCATGCCGTCAGACGCTTTCAAAGCCAGCAAACGCAAAAAATTCAATTCAGCAGTCATCCTGTTGGATTGTTTGTTTCGGCAAATCGCTGACAAAACAAATACAGGGTGCGGCGCGGATTCCGCCGCACCCTGTTCAATCCCCGAGGGGATCAGGCGATCTGCAAAGGCTTAGTTTGCAGCAGCGATCTCGGCCGCCCAGCCGTCAACGAAAGCGGTGACGACAGCGTCCCACTCGCCGGTGCCCTGCGCATAGTCGGTCAGAGCAGCGCCAACGCCGTTCTTCCAGGTCTCAGAGGGCATGGTGGTGAAGTTCCAGGTCACGGGAGTCTTGCCAGCGGCGACGGACTCGGCGGCAACCTTCTTGAAGTAGTTGGTGGATTCTTTGGCGGCCTTGAAGGGGATGTCGAAGCCCATGGTGTCGGCCAGGGTGGTGGTGCCGGTCTCGGAGGTCACGAGCCAGTACAGGAAGTCCAGGGTGGCCTGGATGTCAGCCTCGGAGGCCTGGGAGTTGACGCACAGGAAGTTCTCGGTGCCGGTGCACAGGCCCTGGTTCTCCTCGCCCTCAACGCCGATGTAGATGGGCAGCATGGTCAGGTTCTCGTCCGGGATATACTCGGAGATCGCGCCGTACTCCCAGTCGCCGTTCTGGAAGAACACGGCCTCCTCGAGCTGGAACTCGGCCTCGGCGTCGGAGCCGGTCTTGGCGGCCAGAGTGGCGGGCTCGCAGGTGGCGTTGTTGATATACAGATCCCAGATGGCCTTGTAGTTGTCCAGGAAGCTGCCCTTGATGGCATCGGTGGAGGTGATGCCGTCCGCCAGATACTCGTAGTAGATGGGCATGTTGGCCAGGTGGGTCTTGAAGCGCCAGTCAGAGGAGGAATCCATGCCGGCGGAGGTGAAGGCGGAGAAGCCCAGCTCGTCCTTGCGGGCGGTGATGTCCTCGGCGACGGCCTTCAGGGTCTCGAAGTTGGTGATGTCGGCAACGCTGTAACCGGCCTTCTCCAGCAGCGCAGTGTTGGTGATCAGGCCGTAGGTCTCGGTCAGGTAGGCGACGCCCAGAACCGCGTCGCCGTCCTTCAGCGCGAAGGCGTCGTTGGTCAGCTCGCCGTAGAAGGCGGAACCGGACATGTCATAGCAGTAGTCCTTCCAGGTCTTCAGGCCGATGGGGCCGTTCACCTGGAACAGGGTGGGAGCCTCGGTCTTGGCGATCTCGGACTTCAGGGTATCCTCGTAGGTGCCGGAGGCGGCGGTGATGACGGTCATCGGGACGCCGGTCTCAGCGGTGTAGGCGGCGGCAAGGGCCTCCCAGGCCTCAGCGACCTCGGGCTTGAAGTTGAGGTAGTAGATGGAGCCGGTCTCCTCGGCGCAGGCGACGGATGCCAGGGACAGCACCAGGGCCAGAGCCAGAATCAGGGAAGTGAACTTCTTCATGCTTGGGGTTCTCCTTTCAGAATTGCCATGTCTGTTGGGAATGGCGAAATTCCCATAACGTAATTTTAGCGCAACCTGCCCAATTTGTCAACGGGAAATCGTCACTTTTTTTGAAGTAAGTGCACAGGTTTTATCTGTTAATCAACATTTCCGTGTTCCTGCACAGTGCTCTGAATCGTGCCGGTCGCTTCCTTTTTATGGCGATCCAGCTGCGCCAGCGCCCGGGGATTGTGCGTAAGACTCGCCGGGCCGCCCACGCA
Organism: uncultured Clostridia bacterium; assembly: GCA_945871545.1. The sequence goes on from CAMBWJ010000101.1 coordinate 3,340, forward strand.
GCCGCCCACGCAGGCCATGCCCTCGATGAAATTCTGCTTGAGCTTGCCGGAGCGGGTGATGGTCAGAAGCTTTCTGCACTCCGCCAGACCGTCGCCGATGGCGGGATCCAGCTTGAACCTGTCCTCGCTCACGCCCTGCTCGTTCAGGGCCTCGCGCACGGCCTCGGCCAGACCGCCGCAGCGGGCGAAGCCGCGTCCGTAGGGGGAGACGCTGCGCATGTCGGCATTCTCGCACTCCGCGGGATCCACGCCGCGCGCACCGAACATGGCCTGCATCTCCTCGAAGGTCAGGCTGTAATCCACGAATTCGCCGGCGCGGGTGTTCATGGCCTCGCTCTTCTTGGCGATGCAGGGGCCGATGAACACGACCTTCGCCGTGGGATCCTTTTCCTTCAGGCGCTGGGCGATGGCGGCCATGGGGGAGAGGGTGTGGGAGACGTAGTTCTTCAGATTCGGGAACTCCTGCTCCACGAAGCTGACGAAGGCGGGGCAGCAGCTGGAGGTGAGGAAGCCCTTCTCGGCAAGCTCCCCGGCCTCCTGCCAGGCGGTGAGGTCCGCGCCCTCGGCGGCCTCGGCCACGAAGTAGAAGCCCAGCTTCACCAGCGCGGTGACCAGCTGGCCCACCTTCAGCTTCGGATACTGGGTGGCCACAGCCGGCGCGATGATGGCGTAGACGCGGTACTTGCGGTTGTTGTCGGATTCACGGATCAGGCGGATCACGTCGGTGATGTAGGATTCGTCGGTGATCGCGCCGAAGGGGCAGCGGTACACGCACGCGCCGCAGGAGACGCACTTTTCCTCATTGATGCGGGCCTTGCGGGAGTCGGGGTCGATCTCGATGGCGCGGGTCTTGCAGGCCTCCACGCAGGGGCGCACCACGCGCACGATGGCGGAGTAGGAGCAGGCGGACAGGCACGCTCCGCACTCCACGCACTTGGTCTTGTCAATCTGCGCGCGCAGGTTGACGATGGAGATTGCGCCCTTGGGGCAGGTGTTGGCGCAGTAGCGGGCGATGCAGCCGTGGCAGGAGTGGGTCACCTGAATGCCGTCGATGGGGCATTCGTCGCAGGCGATGGGCAGCACGCGCACGTTGCGGCGACTGTGTCCGCCGCCGCCGATGGCCGCCGAGACGCGCTGGTTGATGATGGCGCGCTCCTTGTAGATGCAGCAGCGCATGGTGGGCTTCCCCTCGGGGATGATCTCCTCGGGAATGCTGAGCATGTTCTCGGGTAGCAGCTGATCCTCGTAGGCCAGCTCGGCAACCTTCTTGAGCACCTTGTACTTGATTTCCTGCACGGAAGTCTCAAAGAACGGCATGTTGCAACTCCTCCTTAATCGTGAAAACCCCATGCGGCTGCACATGGGGGTCGTCTGAACGTGATTTGTACTTATTAAAAGTTCGGGCCGGGAGGATTGAAATCCTTCCCGGCCCATAGGTTTCTGAAGATTTAATTTGTGGAAATCAGGGGTTCAGATCCAGCTCCTGATACAGCAGCAGGTTCAGCGTCATCTCGTCCACAAATGCGTCCGTGGTGGGATCGATCACGTACAGCTCCGCGCCGTAGAGCTCGTTGACCTTCATCTGGAAGGCGGCGACGGCCTCCAGCGTGGCGGCGTCCAGCACGCCGGGCTCGGCGTTGTCGGCATTGATCAGGCCGTACTTGTACAGCGCCCACTGTACGCTCTGAATGTCGTTCGGATCGCTGGCGGCGTCGATGTAGGTGAGCTGTTCGCTGCCGGAATCCGCCGGGACGTCCGGCTCCACGGGTGCTTCGGGTTCGGCCGCGCCGGGCACGCCGAAGACCAGCTGATTCCACACCGCGTCGGCTTCGCTACCGCCCAAGGGAACCGCGCCCACCTCCAGCCGCCACATTCCGGCGGGCTTCAGCGAGCGCAGGTAGTCCGTCTCCACGGTCTTGCTGGTGTCGTGGGTGGAGCCGAGGGAGTAGCTGGTGCCGTCCTCGTACCGCAGGGTGGCGATGTAGTGATCCACGTCGCCGTCGGCGGTCCAGCTGAAGATGATGGTCTCGCCGCTGACGTAGGTCACGCCGTTCTCCTGGTAGACCGAGGAGCCGATGTTGAGCACGGGCGTTGAGACACTGGGCGCGCGGGTGGGCTCGGCGGTGGGTTCGGCGGTGGGCGCAGCCGTCGCCGCGACCGGGCGGATCAGCAGCACCGTCTGCCAGACAATGTCCTCCTTGCCGCCGTTCACGGGCATCGCGCCCACGCGCAGGGAGTAGGTCACGCCGGGGGTCATGGTCTTGCTGCTGACGGGCATCTCGGTGTTCTGTACCGCGTCCGCGCTGTTGATGAGCTTGTTGTCGCCGTCGTAGAGGTAGACGTAGTAGCTCTCCGCGCCGTCCGCAGCCCACTGGACGGTGACCTTGCCGCCCTCGGGCACTTCAATCGGGCTGCCATCGCTGAGCAAGCCGTCCACCGCGATGCGGAAGTTGGTCACAGTGCCGACGCTGGGCGCTTCGGTGGGAACCTGGGTGGGAACCTGCGTGGGCGCCTCGGTGGGAACCTGCGTGGGAACCTGGGTCGGAACCTCGGTGGCGTTCGCGCCGCCGATGTCATAGCCCTTGTCGGAGCAGTACTCCAGGTATTGCAGCGTCAGCGCATCGCACACGCCGCTGACCTCCAGCACCTGACTGCCCTTCTCCTGGTTGACCCACTGCTGGAAGAGGATGACGGCGTTGATGGTCTTGTTGCCGTACTTGCCGTCCACGTCGGAGGTCTTCAGCAGGCCGACGCTTGCGAGCATCTCCTGCACGTAGCTGATGGACTCCTTGGGGGAGTCTGCGTCGACGATGACGTTGCCCTCGCTGTAATCCGGATCCTCCTCGGGAGGCACGGTGGGCTCGGCGGTGGGAGCTGCGGTGGGAACTGCGGTCGGCGCAGCGGTGGGCACGGCGGTGGGAGCTGCGGTCGCGCTCTCAACCTTGATGCCCTTCTCCACGCAGTAGCGCAGGTACTGCTGGGTCAGCAGATCGCACTCGCCGGTGACGGCGAGGGTCTCGGTGCCCAGATTGTTGTTGACGAACTTCTGGAAGTTCTTGACCGCCGTGGCGGTGCCGCTGCCGTACTTGCCGTCCACGCCGCTGCTCTTGAGCAGGCCGACCTTCTCCAGCAGCTCCTGCATCTCCGTGATTTCCTTTTTGGAGGAGGAGGCGTTGATGGTGCCGCTGCTGCCGGGAGTGTTCATGGGCATGGGCGTGGCGGTCGCGGTGGGCTTGGGCGTGGCCGTATTCAGGGGCCGGGGCGTAGGCGTGGCTGCCTGCTGCTCGAGCCACCAATCGACGTAGTAGTCCAGGTAGGACTGGGTCAGCTCGTCCACCACGCCGTCCACGTTCAGGGCGCTGTAGCCCTGCAGCTGGTTGACGCGGATCTGGAAGTTCTTCACCGCAGTGGTGGT
>CAMBWJ010000102.1 GCA_945871545.1 uncultured Clostridia bacterium
TCCCACAGGGTGTTGTAGGCGTTGACGGACTTCTCGGGATCGTGCTCGTCGTCCTGGGCGATCAGCTCGATCTGCATGCCGCCCTGGGCGTTGATCTCATCCACGGCGACCTGCGCGCCCTGCAGGCAGGAGGTGCCATAAACCGCGGCAGCACCGGTCAGCGGGCCGATGAAGCCAATCTTCAGCGTGCCTTCCTCAGCGAAGCACGCGGAACCCATCATCACAGCGAGGGCTGCAACCAGCAGCATGGAAATGACTTTCTTCATTTTCTAGTCCTCCCAAAAAAGAATAGCAACAGTTTTACTGTTTCACTAAATATTACGGTTTTTTCCACGCAATGTCAAGGCATCCACCCCGCTTTTCCCTTTAACTGTTCGTTAAATCGTGTATTTTTTCGCAGATATAACATAATAATTTCGTTGTATCGAAATATTTTTGAATCTATAGGCGCGCACACTTGCCCGCAACTGTCGGCCATTTGCCCCAGATCCCACCGTCAATCCCCGAAAACCGGGCCCGATTTGCAGAAAAAAGAAGCCCTTGGGCGCAAATCTTCGCCCAGGGTTTCCAAAATTTTTCGGAGCAAAACCTGCCGAAATTTGTCGCCATCCTCACTTGTAAAAGATCAGCGAAAACCAGGTCACAAGGTTGCCCTCGGCGTAGAAATCCACGCCCGTCTTTTCGGCCAGATCCGTCACCACGATGCCGTGGCTCTCCACGCAGGGGAACATGCGCTCCGGATGGCGGCAGGGCGCGTCCGGCCATGCGCAGTTTTCGCAGATGGCGCAGGCCTCGGTGGAGAGCACCATGGTTTCTTCCACCTGTTCACGCACCAGATCGAGCACCTGCCGGGTGGTCTCCTCGTGGGGCGCGCGGGTGGAGAGCGTCTCCTCGATGTTGGCGATGTCGCCGACCTCGGTGATGGTGGCGATCAGCAGCGCGTCCGCATACTCCAGGCAGCGCGCGCGGCAGTCCTCCACGCTGCCCACTGCCGGCGGACAGGCCCAGGTCTTGCCGTACATCGGGCATTCGTGCTCACAGATCCAGCGAATGCGCTCCGAGAAGCACAGATCCTCCGTGCGGATAAAGGCGTATTGATACAGCGGCAGCTCCGCAAGCTGCGCCTCCAGTCGTTCGCGATCCATATCCGGCCTCCTGAATGATTTCCCCTACATTATAACAGAAGGCCGGCGATTTGTCACGACCTGCGCATCCTCCGGGCGAAGACGACCACCGCCAGCGCGCACAGCCCCGCAGCGTAGATACAGCTAACGAGCAGCGCCGTCCCCGCAGGCCGTCCCGCCAGCGCCGCGCGGTCCGCATCCACCGCGTTTGCGAAGGGCAGGGCATAGGTGAAGGCCTCGAAGCCGCCGCCGATGAGCTTCAGATCGAACCAAGCGCCCGACAGCCACGCGCTCAGGTTGGTCAGCAGCGCGCCGCAGATTCCGCCCACCTGGCGCTCGGTAAGCAAGCTGCCGCAGATCAGGCCCAGTGCGATGAACACCAGCGCGCAAGGCAGCAGAGAAACCAGCATCCGCAAAATGCCCCAGCTGGGTTCAAACCCCAGCAACAACGCAAAGAGCACGCACAGCGCAGCCTGCAAAAGCGCCATGGGCAGCAGCGGCAGCGCGTAGCCCAGGATGAAGTCCCGGGCGCGCAGCGGCGAATTCTTGAGCCGCATCATCAGCGCGCTGCTGCGATCCTTTGAGATCAGCTGCGCCGAGAACAGCGCGAAGAAGGATTCGCCGAAGGCGCAGATTCCCGGCAGCAGCGATTCCATCTCGAAGATCTCCACCGGTACGTTGCGCTGGATCAGCGTCATCAGCGCCAGCAGGATCATCGGAAAGCCCAGTCCGAAGCCCAGCGACAGCGGATCCCGCAGAATTTCCCGGGCATTTCTCCGGGCAAAGGCGATCATGCGCACGTTCCATCCCCTCCCTTCGACGCGGCCAGCGCCACAAAGGCCTCCTCGAAGCTCTTTGCACCCGCGCGCTCGACCAACTCCCCGGGCGTTCCCACCGCGCGCAATCTGCCCGCCTGCAGGACGCCCACCCGGTCGGAGAGCACCTCGGCCTCCTCCATGTAATGGGTCGTCAGCAGAATCGTCACCCTGCCGTGCAGCGACCGCACCAGCTCCCACAGCTCCCGCCGGGCCAGCACGTCCAGCCCCAGCGTGGGCTCGTCCAGGAACAGCACCTGTGGGTCGGTGATCAGCGCCATGGCGATGGACAGCCGCCGCTGCCAGCCGCCCGAGAGCGTACCGGCGCGCTGCTTCGCCACCTGCGCAAGGCCGAACTCCTCCATGGAGCGCTCCGCACGGGCGCGCGCCTCCCTCGGACGCAGGCCGTAGATCTCCGCGATCAGCTCCAGGTTCTCCCGCACCGTCAGCCTCGGCGCAACCGCAGATTCCTGGGGCGAGAGGTTCGTGATGCGCTTGACCGCCTCCAACTCCGTGATTACGCTGTGGCCCATGAGCAGCGCGTCGCCGCCGTCCGGGGCCGTGATTCCCGTGAGCATGCGGATCGCCGTGGTCTTGCCCGCGCCGTTCACGCCCAGCAGCGCGTACAGCTCGCCCTGCCATACCTCAAGCTTCAGTCCGTCCACCGCGCGGCGGTCGCCGTACTTCTTGACCAGATCGCGCGTCTCAATTGCCAGCATGTCCATCCCTCCTTCGATATGCCTGAATGCTCCGGTTCAGTGCGGCGATTCTGTGCCGGTAGATCAGGTACTGCACCGTCCAGTTGACCGCGTAGGTCAGCGTCCAGCCCCCGATGGCAATCCAGATTCCCGTGCGGGAGTCCGGCATCCAGCAGAGGTACGCAATGGGCATCCACACCGCCGCCGTCACCAGAAAGTGCACGATTCCCTGCCGGAGAAACCCCCAGCGCTCGATTTCAAAGATTTCCGCCGCGCTGGCGAAGGCCGCGCCCACGATTCCGGTGAGCCCAAGCTGGGCCAGGGCTGCGGCGGCCTCGTTGCGGAAGTGGCTTCCAAAGGAGGGCGTGACGCTGTTGCCCGTAAACTGTGCGATGACGAGCTGCACCAGCAGGCAGATGCTGACCGTAATTCCGAAGCCGTGCAGCGCCCGCGAGATCAATTTCTTCGCCATGTTCCTTCCCTCAGCTTTCAAACATTTTTCGGATCTGGGAGACGTACCTCCGGGAGACGTAGGTCTCCAGTCCGCCCTCCAGAATGAGGCGGATGGTGCCCGTCAGGCCGAAGTCCAGCCGCAGGATGCGCCCCTTCTGCACGATCTCCGAATTGGAGATGCGCACGAAGTCCGCGTCCGACAGCCTCTCCTCCAGCTCGTAGAGCCTGCAGCGCAGCAGATAGCTGCCCCGGTCGCTGTCCAGCCGCACCCGGCGGTCCTCGGTGTAGATGCGGATGATCTCCTCCGGCCGCAGCAGCACCTCGCCCCGCTCGTCGTAGGCGGCGATGGTCGCGGGCGCGGCAATGCGCCGCAGCAGCGACTCCACCTCCGGCGTGCGCTCCCGGGCGGTCACCAGCACGCGCACCTCCGCCGCGTCCGGCTCCCTGCGAAATTCAATCTTCAATGCGTTCACCTCCGGAACGGATTTATCCTAGCCGAAATTGCGCCTCGGCGCAAGCCTTTTGCGACAATCGGTCGATTCCGGCGCACAGACGGCACATGGACAAATGAAAAAGGGGCCCCGTGCCGCCACAGGAACCCCAAGCCTTGCAATCCTATACCGCCTGCGCCTCGGGGGGCAGGAAGCCCTCCACCCGGGGGCAGGTGCTCTCCTCGGTGCGGATGGTGAGCGCCGCCAGGTGCGCGCCCAGCCGGGCCGAATCCCGCAGGCTCAGCCCGCGCATCCGCGCCGCCACCGTGCCGGAGAAGAACGCATCTCCCGCGCCGGTGGAATCCACCATCACAGCCTCCTCCGCCGGAACATGGCCCGCCGATGCACAGTTCGCGTCGAAGTACACCGCGCCCTGGTCGCCCAGCGTGACCACGATCTCCCCGATGCCCCGCGCGACCGCCTCGCGCCGCACCGTCTCCAGCACCTCCATGGGCGCGCAGCGGTTCAGCTCACAGCCAAACAGGATTCCGGCCTCGATTTCGTTCATGATGAACAGCCGCGTCCTGGACAGGAAATCCGTGCGCTGCTGAATCACGCTCAGGTTTCCCACCACGACATACACATCCTTGCCGTGCTTCTCCGCCAGCGCGTATACCTTCTCCGCAATGGACGCGCGCATGTCCACCTCCAGCACGATGCAGTCGCAGCCCATCACGATCTCATCGCCGCGCCGATTCACCAGCTCCTCCATGGCGGAGAAATCCGGCTGGCGGGAGATGGAGCCCGCCACATCCCCGCGCTCGTTCAGCACCACCAGCCACATGCCCATGCCCGCTGGTGCAGACACCGCGTAGCGCAGATCCACGCCCCGCGCGGCCAGCCTGCGGCGCACGTCATCGCCGATGGCGCCGGGTTCCAGCATCGTCACGAAGGACACGTCCGCGCCCACGTTCGCCAGATCCTCCGCCACGTTGCGGCACACCCCGCCGTGCACGATCTTCACATCGCCCACATTCCTGCCCGTGGGCAGGTACTTTCCGAAGGGGAAACCCTTGATGTCCACGAATACCGATCCGAATACCGCGATGTAACCCATGGGACCTCTCCTACCTTCCTCTGTATGCAACCAAGGGACAGGTCATATCGCCTGTCCCTCGGATAAATGCTTCGCTTACAGCAGCTTCGCGTACTCGTTGCACAGCGGGTGCAGCACCGCCTCGTCCTCCTCGATGTCCGCGAAGCGCGCAGTGGACTCGAGGAAGTAGTTGTCGGTGGTATCGTCGTTGACCTTGGAGACCTCGCCCGCAACGACGTCGCCGAAGCCGGGCTTGGGCCCGAAGATGTGGGCGACGTGGGGCGCGAGGCTGACGCTGTCGCCCGGATAGACCAGGATCTCCTCGCCGGCCTTGTAGGTGTACTCAATGCCGTCCATGAACACCTTCACGTCGGTTTCCAGCTGATTTCCCGCATCGTCGGTGTTCCACAGATACACCGCCATCACGCCGCCTGCACGGTTGATGATGTCCTCGGTCTTGGAAACGTGGTAGTGCTTGGGCAGGCGCTGGCCCTCCTTCATCACGATGTACTTCTCGCAGTAGGGCACGCCCACGGAAGAATCACTCATGTCGCCGTTGCGCACGGTGTAGAGCACCGCGCCGATCTCGGAAAACTTGCCCGTGCCGAAGTCGGTGATGTCCCAGCCCAGCATCACGCGCTGGATGGTCTCGATGGCATCCTTGTTCTCCGCCCACTTGTCCAGATCCCAGTAAGCCGTGTGGGGCAGATGAATGTTGTTCTTTTCGAGCAGCTCCTTGGCCCATACGATGGCCGCATTGATCTCAGATCTCTTCATCGCAAAATCCTCCATAGCAGTCCTGCACATATGCGCGCATAACGCCCTTTCTGCCTCTATTATAGCACACGTCCGCAATGAATGCCACAGGATTTTGCACGGTTTTCCCGATCTACTCCGCTTCCAGCTTCATCAGGCCCAGGCCCTCGCTCCCGGCGTACATGTTCTCCAGCAGCACATACGCATCTCCCCCGCAGACAAACGGCGTGCAGCCGCTCCAATCCCTGCCCGTCGGGATGTACTCCTCCCGCCGGAGTGCACCGCCCGCATCCAGAAGTACCACATGAACCTCGCCGCTTCCGGAGATGGACGCAAGCAGAAACCCGCCGTCCTTTGCAGCCAGCCCCCTGCACCTCGCATCCGCTTCATACGTCCACTCCGGCTTGCCCTCCGGGCTGAAGGCGATGGCGCCGCCCTGCTCCAGCGCAACCACGCCGCCGCCCTCCCGCCACGCCGCCGCGACGAAGCTGTGACAGTCATAGCGGGCGCTCTCCCACTTCCACAGCAGCCGCCCCGCATCGTCAAAGGCCAGCAGAACCGGCGTGGTATTCTGATCGCTTCCGTCCGTGTGCGGCTCCTCATACTTCATGCCGTAGGCGGCGTGCCAGCCCTCACCCGCCAGCATGCCCTCAATCACGATGTGCTCCTTCAGCTGAATCTGCCACGACTCGCTGCCCGAGAAGTCCATGCGCCGGATCTCCATCACGCCGGAAGCGGGCTTGCTGCTCATGAGGAAGCCGTCCCCGCTGCGGCACAGGTGCACGGGGCCGCTGCCGGGACCCTCCAGCTGCCAGGCAAGCTCCCCCGCATCCAGACGGCCCAGGTAGTCCCCATACCCGCTTTCCAGCTTCACGCTGCGAACCGCGATGCAGCTGTCCCCCTCCAGCGGCATGACGTCGCCGTACAGGGCCTCCATGCGGTCGCCCTGAGGCGTGACGTCCGCGCAGCTTCCGTCCAGACCCACGCGCAGCAAACCTCCGCACGTCTGTCCCGGAGAACCAAAGCCGCCGCCCACATAGACGCTCCCTTCCTCCGAAAGTCCCCAGCCTCCGCCATAGGGTGCAAAGTCCCCGGGCAGATCAACGTACATGCACACCGTCTCCCCCAGCGCCGCAGCGGCACTGAGTGCCAGGCACAGCAGCAACAGCAGCGCTCGCCACAGCTTCTTCATGCGTATCCCTCCTTCGCACATTCTGCGATTTGTCTCTGTCCTATAGACGCGGCAAAACGCGCCGCGGTTGAAGCGCATGTACAAAAAAACGCCCCGAAAGCATCGGAGCGTCCAAAAACAATTGAATCCGGCGACGACCTACTCTCCCGGGCCGTTGCCAGCCAAGTACCATCA
>CAMBWJ010000103.1 GCA_945871545.1 uncultured Clostridia bacterium
GCCGCTGACCTCCATCGTCGGCTACGCGGAGATCATGAAGCAGCATGTGGCCCCGGAGCGGGACTGGCCGGAGCTGGTGGAGTACATCTATGCCGAGGGCAGCCGCATGATCCGCCTGGTGGAGGACATCCTGCTGATCTCCCGCCTGGACAGCGGCAGCGCCCGCAGCCACTGCGAAATCATCGATCTCAAGCAGATCGCCCAGGAGGCGGCCGAGCGCTTCCGCCCGGTCGCGCGCGCGAGCCAGGTGGAGCTGCACTTCCAGGTGGAATCGGCCCGCATCTTCGCCACGCGGCAGATCGCCGAGGAGATCCTCGCCAACCTGATCGACAACGCCATCAAGTACAACCGCGAGGGCGGCAGCGTGTGCGTGGAGGCCCGGGAGACCGGGAGCGAGACGTTGCTGACCGTGCGGGACACGGGCATCGGCATCCGTCACGAGGATCAGCCCCGCATCTTCGAGCGCTTCTTCCGCGTGGACAAGAGCCACTCCAAGGCCACCGGCGGCACAGGCCTGGGCCTGTCCATCGTCAAGCACGCCGTGCAGCTTCTTGGCGGCAGCATCGATCTGCAGAGCGAACCCAACGTGGGCACCGCGATCACCGTGCACTTCCCCTGGCAGGCCGCGCCGTGAGCACAGCCGAATCCATACAAAAAACCAGCGCCGTTCCGAAAATGGAATGGCGCTGGTTTGTCTTTCATTCAGTAGCAGCAGCTGTACCCGGAAATGGGAATGCTGGGCGCTTCCGTGGCAACGGGCGCGGGGTCGCAGCAGCTTCCACCGACATACGTCGAGGTGGAACCCACCGGGTCGCAACAGCTCCCGCTGACATACGTCGAAGTGGAGCTTGCGGACGTAACTGGGTCGCAGCAGCTTCCACTGACATAGACAGTTGTATCAGTGGCGGCCTCCGCCAGCGCATCCGCGCCAACGTCGAGCTCCACGCCCTGCGCCGCCGCAGCCTCCGCCACATCCTCCACCACATAGATGCTGCTGCGGATCATGCCCATCCAGCAGGTGTAGGGAACCACGCCGGTTTGCGCAGGCGTGAACTCCACGATGTTCTCCCCCGCCGCAAGCGGGATGTCCAGATTGTAAGCGGGCACGATGATCTCGTTGTTGCAGCCGGTGAGCCTATTCTCGTCGGCATATATCGTCCACTTCACGGGAACGCCGGCCTGCACGGTGATCACTGGATAGCTGCCGTAGTCCACCTCGGAGTAGACGTACTGCACGCCGTCGCGCACAACGGCATAGCCATCCTCGCACATGGGAGCCGCCGCCACGCCCACGCCCGCCAGCGCCAGGCCGCTCACCAGCATGCTCATGCCCATCAGCACCACCAGCACCGCCGATACGATGCGCATGGGCCGGGCGAATTTCTGGTTCAGCTTGCCGCCGATCAGGCCGATGCACAGCATCAGCGGCACGGTGCCCAGGCTGAAGCACAGCATGGACAGCGCGCCCATCCACCAGCTTCCGGTGGAGAGGGCGTAGAGCTGCATGGACTGCAGCGGGCCGCAGGGCATCAAGCCGTTGGCCAGGCCGATGATGAAGGAGGAGTGCCCCGCGCTCCTGCCCATGATGCGCTGGCTCAGGCCCTTGGGCATGCTGAGGGTGAAGCGCCGCAGCCAGGCGAAGCCGCCCAGCAGGTTCAGCGCCATGATGATCATGAAGGCCGCCGCAGCGATCTGAATGCAGGCCTTGACGGTGCTGCTGATGCTGATGGCCATGCCCAACGCGCCCACGATGCCGCCGATCACCGTGTAGGAGATCACGCGGCCCAGGTTGTACATCAGATTTGCCCGCGCGGGCCTGCGCCCCTTCTGGGCGGCGCTTGCGCTCTGGGCGATGTTGATGCCGCCGCACATGGCCACGCAGTGCAGCGAGGTCATCAGGCCCAGCGCCAGCAGCATGCCCAGGCTCATGCCCGCGCGCGCCACCGGGAACGCGCTCATCCAGTCGGCCACCACCGTGCAGGTCATCAGCCAGTAGATCGCGCCCAGCGCCAGCAGCAGCAGAACCAGCTGAAGCGCGTCCTTCCACAGCGGGCGGCGCTTCTTTTCGGCAACGAGGGTGTAGCCCGCGTCCGCAATCCGCGCGGAAATCCGTTCCAGCGGCAGCGCGTCCGCATCCCACAGCGCCGTCAGCGTGCCCCTGCGGAAGCTGACGCGCACATCCTTCAGCCCGTTCAGCTGCCGGACTGCGCCCGCGACGGCGGATTCACAGTGCACGCAGTGCATGCCCTCCACCTGCCAGGTCTTGCGAATGTAGCCCATACTTAAAACGCCTTCCAGTTCTTAAAGGAGGATGCCGCCTGCGCAAGCACTTCCTCCGGAACGACGAGCTGCGCGCCGTCGTTTGCATACTCCGTCACCGGCATCGGATTGCAGCCACCGGACACCTTGCCCACCGAGCTCAGCGGGAAGCGGTTGCCGCAGTTCTGGCACACCAGCGCGCCGTTCTGATACTCGAAGTAGGCGTAGGGCGAGCCCGCGCACACCTGGCAGGTGTTGTAAGCCAGCTGGGGCGCGCCCGCACCGTCGACCAGCGCGATCAGCTGCATGGCTGTGCCGTCCTGCTCCCAGTCGACGAACAGCGGCTGCTCCGTCAGGCCGGACAGCGGAATCGCCAGGCCCTCCACCGCCGCTTCGGCGGTCTCCGCCTTCGCAGCCGTCTCCACGACGGGAACCTCCGTCGCAGGAGCCTCCGTCACAGGGGCCTCCGTGGCCGGAGCCTCGGTGGCTGCGGGCGTCTTGCTGCCGCAGGCCGCAAGCGTCAGAACCAGTGCACACATCAACGCAATCAGCTTCACAATCTTCCCGTTCATGTTCTTTCCCTCTTCTTTGCCCCGATTGGGGACCGTCGCAATGATTTCCAGTGTTTCCCGATACCCGGTAGAGGTATTATAGCACATTATCCCATTTCGTAAATAGGTTTCATAGGTTATAAAAGAATGAACAATTCCTGAACGGCCGTCGGGGCGGAAAAAATGACGCAATCCTGACAAATCGGCGAAGCCGTTGACCGCATCCGCCGCCGATGCTATAATGAAGGGGATTAAATGAGAGAAGTATGCATATGAAACGTTTGAAGGAATTCTTGAGGAGCGACCGCTTCCGCGAGCTCTTCGTCTACTGCGTGGCCGGGGTGCTGACCACCGCGATCAACTATGGCGTGTATGCCGCAATCACCCAGGGCTGGGCCGCCATCACCGGCGGCGCGGCGGATCATCCCACGCTGATCCTGGTGGCGAACATCCTCGCGTGGGTGCTGTCGGTGGCATTTGCGTTCTGGACCAACAAGAAGTACGTGTTCCGCAGCCCGCTCTGGACGCGGGAGGTGCTGCGCCGGGAGGTGCCGGGCTTCGTGACCGCGCGCCTGCTGTCCCTGGGCTTCGACGTGGTGTTTGTGGAGGGCTGCGTGCTGCTGCTGGGCATGAACCACCTGATCGCCAAGCTGCTCTCCAACGTCATCGTCGTGATCCTCAACTACTTTGCAAGCAAATTCTGGATCTTCCGCCGGAGGGACTCCTGAGGAGCAGATCCATCTCAGACAAGGAGCAAATCTATGAAGCAATTCATCTGTGCGCTGCTGGCGCTGACGCTGCTGTGCTGCGGCGCGCTGGCCCAGGAGGCGAGCGTCACTGCCGAATCCACCGCCACGGTTTCAGCGGAACCCGACAACGCCTTTGCCCCGGCGCAGGTCATCACTGCGGACGCAGAGGAAACTCCCGAGGCCACCGAGGCTCCGGAGGAGGAGCCTGCCGTGGAGCCGACCTACCTGACCCTCGCCTTTGAGGACGGCTTCTCGCTGGAGCTGCCCGCCGACTGGCTGCACTACGAGGTCAGCGACGAGATGGCCCAGAGCGGCGTGCTGTACTGCCTGAGCGATGCGGCCGCGAATCGCTGGCTCTACATCCAGAGCTGGAGCACCGACTGCGCCGATATCGACGCCCTCTGCGCGCTGATCCGGGAGACCGCCCAGCCCCAGACCTCCGGCGTATACGAATTCAACGGCACGCAGTTCGTCGTCTACGACCTCACCGACGAGGACGTGAGCTGCTGCGCCGCGCTGCTGAACGACCGGGTGCTGAACTTCGTGTTCACGCCCCAGTCCGATTCGGACTTCATGGTCATTGCCGCCCGCATCATCGGCACCTTCACGGTGCTGTAAGCCGGACAACTGCATTCCAGACTGGCCTGTTCCATCAGGTCAGTTTTTTCATGCGCTAGAGGAATTAACAGCTTCGCTTCTATAATAAGGTATCGAATCTGTACGGAGGGGACCGGCCATGACGCAGGCGGAGTTGCACTATCGGAGGATGACCCAAACCCCGGTGGAGCGCCTGATCGTCTCGCTGTCCGTGCCGACGATCATCAGCATGCTCATCTCGAACATCTACAACCTGGCCGACACCTACTTCGTGGGTTCGCTGGGGGTGAGCGCCAGCGGCGCGGTGGGCGTGGTGTTCACGCTGATGACGGTGCTGCAGGCCATCGGCTTCATGCTGGGCCACGGCGCGGGCAGCGTGATCTCTCGTCTTTTGGCGAAGCAGGACGCGGACGCAGCCTCCCACTACGCCTCCACCAGCTTCTTTCTGGCCATCGGCGTGGGCGCACTGTTTCTGCTGCTGGGCATCCCGCTGATCGACTCGCTGATGCGCGCGATGGGCAGCACAGCCACCATCCTCCCCTACGCCCGGAGCTACGGCGTGTGGATTCTCGCTGCCGCGCCGATGCTGATCTCCTCGCTGGTGCTGAACAACGTGCTGCGCTACGAGGGCATGGCCTTCTACGCCATGATCGGCCTGAGCCTGGGCGCGATCCTGAACATGGTCGGCGACCCGATCTTCATCTACGGCCTGCACATGGGCGTATCCGGCGCGGGGCTAAGCACGGCGCTGAGCCAGACGGTGAGCTTCATCGTGCTGCTGGTGCTGTTCCAGCGACATGCCCAGAGCCGCCTGTCTCCCCGGAACTTCTCCGCGAACCTGCATACCATCTGGGACATCCTGTCCACCGGCTTTCCCAACCTGTTCCGTCAGGGCCTGATGAGCGTCTCCAGCGGCGTGCTGAACCACTGCGCCGGGGTCTACGGCGACGCCTGCGTTTCGGCCATGGCCATCACCGCCCGCTGCCAGTCCTTCATGCTGGGCATTGCCATCGGCGTGTGCCAGGGCTTCCAGCCGGTGGCCGGCTTCAACTATCAGGCGCAGAAGTACGCCCGTCTGCGCAGGGCGTTCCGCTTCACCTTCCTGACGACGGTCGCAATCCTTGCGCTGCTGGGCTGCGGGGGCTGCATCTTCGCGCCCCAGATCGTGACGCGCTTTCAGAGCGATCCTGAGGTGCTGCGCATCGGCAGCCGCGCGCTGCGGCTGGCGAGCCTGGGCCTGGTGTTCTCCGCGCTGAACCTCTCCCCCAGCATGCTGTTTCAGACCTGCGGGCTGAAGGGGCGGGCGCTGCTGCTGGCGACCCTGCGCGGCGGACTGTGCTTCATTCCGCTGCTGCTGATCCTCGCGCCGCTGCTGGGCGTGACGGGACTTCAGCTGGCCCAGCCCTGCGCGGACGTGCTGACGGGCCTCATCTCCCTGCCCTTCGCGCTGCGCTTCTTCCGGGATCTCCCCCGCGAAGACATTCTCACCGCCGCCGACGGCAAGGCTGCATAATCATCGCCGACATTTGACGAGGTGCAATTGCATGAACCAATTTTCCCGCACGGAACTGCTGATCGGCCCGGAGGCCATGGAACGTCTGCACCGCAGCCGCGTGGCGGTGTTCGGCGTGGGCGGCGTGGGCGGCTACGTGGTCGAGGCCCTGGCGCGCAGCGGCGTGGGCACGCTGGATCTGATCGACAACGACGTGGTGTCGCTGACCAACCTGAACCGCCAGATCATCGCCACCCACGCCACCCTCGGCATGCGGAAGGTGGACGCGGCGGCGGAGCGCGTGCGCGACATCTGCCCGGAGACTCAGGTGCACCGCCACAACTGCTTCTTCCTGCCGGAGAACGCCGACTCCTTCGACTTTACGCAGTACGACTACGTGGTGGACGCGGTGGATACGGTCAGCGCCAAGATCGAGATCGTGCTGCGCGCCCAGGCGGCGGGCGTTCCGGTGATCAGCTCCATGGGCGCGGGCAACAAGCTCGATCCCAGCCGCTTCCGCGTGGCGGACATCTATCAAACGAAGGTCTGTCCGCTGGCGCGGGCCATGCGCAACCTGCTCAAGCGCAAGGGCGTGAAAAAGCTGAAGGTGGTCTACTCCGAGGAGGAGGCGCTCAAGCCCCTGGGCGAAGTCGAGGACGCGCAGGCGGGAAGGCGTGCCACGCCCGGCTCCATGGCCTTCGTACCGGCTGCGGCGGGATTGATTCTCGCCGGAGAGGTCGTCCGGGATTTGATCGGGGAGGTGAATGTCCATGGCGCGTGAGCTTGACACCTGCCAGCTGGCCGAGCGGAGCCTCATCAAGAAGTACCGCAAGGAGCTGTGGAATCCCTTCATCGCGGCCATCAAGCGCTACGAGCTGATCCAGCGCGGCGACAGAATCGCGGTGTGCATCTCCGGAGGCAAGGACTCCTGGCTGCTGGCGATGCTGATGCGGCACCTCCAGCCCTTCAGCGAGGTGCCCTTCGAGCTGGAGTTTCTCTGCATGGATCCCGGCTACAGCCCGGAGAACCGGCGGCAGATTGAGGAAAACGCGCGGCTTTTGCGCATTCC
>CAMBWJ010000104.1 GCA_945871545.1 uncultured Clostridia bacterium
CTGTGCAACCAGCTGGGCGTGTGCTACCGCAACATCGACTCCACCGACTTCACCTTCGAGGTCTACCTCTCCCTGTTCCGATCCAAGAAGTTCCTCAGCGTCGTGTGGAACACGCTGAAGCTGGGCGCGATCAGCGGCCTGTGCTCCACCATCGTGGGCTTCCTGTTTGCCTACGTGGACGTGTACGTCAAGACCAAGATGCGCGGCATCTTCAAGGTGGTCTCCATGCTGCCCATCGTGTCGCCGCCGTTTGTGCTGTCGCTGTCGATGATCATGATCTTCGGCAAGAAGGGCCTGATCACATATCACCTGCTGGGCATCAAGAACGCCAACATCTACGGCATGCACGGCATCCTGATCGTTCAGATTCTGACCTTCTTCCCGGTGGTCTACCTGATGATCAAGGGCCTGCTGAGCAACATCGATCCGTCGCTGGAGGAGTCCTCCCGCAACATGGGGGCGGGCCGCTGGCGCGTGTTCAAGGATGTGACGCTGCCGCTGCTGCTGCCCGGCCTGGGCAACGCCTTCCTGGTCTCCTTCATTGAATCGGTGGCTGACTTCACCAACCCGATCATGATCGGCGGCAACTACGACACCCTGGCCGCCTACATCTACATGCAGATCTCCAACTTCGACACCCGCTCGTCCTCGGGCATGGCGGTGGTGCTGCTGACCATCAGCATGATCCTGTTTGTCGTGGAGAAGTACGTGCTGGAGCGCCGCAGCGTAGCCACGCTGTCGGGCAAGGCCAGCCGCGTGCGCATGCAGATCGAGGATCGCTCCGTGCGCATCCCCACCACTGCGCTGTGCACCCTGGTGGGCGTCTTCGTCATCGGCATGTATGCCATGGTGCCCGTGGGCGCGTGCTTCAAGCTCTGGGGCAAGGACTTCACGCTGACCCTCAAGCACTTTATAAACGTGCTGGGCCGCGACACCAAGCCCTTCACCGATTCCCTGTACCTGAGCCTGATCGCGGCGATCATCACGTCGATCCTGTCGATGATCATCGCCTACCTGATCGTCAAGAAGAAATTCATCGGCAAGCACTTCATGGAATTTGCCACGATGTTCGCCATGGCCGTGCCCGGCACGGTGCTCGGTATCGCGCTGCTGCGCGGCTACATCACCGGCATCTTCCACTCCGGCTTCATGGTGCTGGTGGGCACAAGCTCGATATTGATCATCGCCTTTGTGGTGCGAAGTTTGCCCATCGGCACACGATCGGCGGTGGCTGCGCTCAACCAGATTGACAAGTCCATCGAGGAATCCGCCTACGACATGGGCGCGGGCAGCATCAAGGTGTTCACCTCCGTGACCCTGCCGCTCATCAGCGATTCCTTCTTCTCCAGCCTTGTCAGCACCTTTGCGCGCAGCATCACCGCCACCAGCGCCGTCATCTTCCTGATCTCCGCGCGCTGGCAGCTGATCACGCCGCAGATCATGACCGTTGTGGACCGCGGCCAGTACAGCGTGGCCTGCGCCTATGCGACCATCATGATGTTCATCGTCTATGCCGCCATCGCGCTGATGAACATTATCGTCAACTATATGCGGCGCAGCCGTCGCGTGAAGGAAAAGAAGGCAGTCGCCTGAACATGAAGGAGTGTGTCCAATGAGCAATATCAAAAAGGGTGTGCGCCTGGAGGGCGTATCCAAAATATATCTGGACCCCAAGACCAACAAGCCCTTCAAGGCCGTGGATTCCATCAACCTGAACATCCAGCCGGGCGAGTTCGTGACCCTGCTGGGCCCCTCCGGCTGCGGCAAGACCACCACGCTGCGCATGATCGCCGGCTTTGAGTCCCCGGACGAGGGCGAAATTTACCTGGGCGACGAGGCCATCAACGAACTGACCCCCAACAAGCGCGACACGGCCATGGTGTTCCAGAGCTACGCGCTGTTCCCCCACATGAATATCTTCGACAACGTGGCCTACGGCCTGAAGCTGCGCAAGATTCCCAGGGCGGAGATCCGCACGCGGGTGTTCGACATGCTCAAGCTCGTGGGTCTGGAGGGCATGGAGAACCGCTTCACCAACCAGCTCTCCGGCGGCCAGCAGCAGCGCGTGGCGCTGGCCCGCGCGCTGATCGTGGAGCCGGGTGTACTGCTCTTCGACGAGCCGCTGTCCAACCTGGACGCCAAGCTGCGCGTGTACATGCGCACCGAGATCCGCCGCATCCAGCAGCAGTTCGGCATCACCGCCGTCTATGTCACCCACGACCAGTCCGAGGCCATGTCCATCTCCGACCAGATCATCATCATGAACAAGGGCGTCATCGCCCAGATGGGCACGCCCCAGGAGATCTATTACAGCCCGGCCAGCGAGTTCGTGGCGGACTTCATCGGCGAGGCCAACTTCCTGAAGGTGCAGGTGGATGGCACGGAGGGCGACGTGGTCAACGTCAGCCTGAACGGCGTCCGCTTCCCGGTCAAGCGCCCCGCAGGCGCGGTGGCGAAGGGCGAGGAGCACACGCTGATGCTGCGCCCCGAGGGCATTCGCGTCAGCGAAACCGGCATCCTGCCCTGCAAGGTCGTGCTGTCCTGCTTCATGGGCTCCTACCAGAACTACCACGTGATGGTGGGCGATACCCTGGTGCGCATCACCGACAACCACCCGGTTGGCCGCCGCATCTTTAACGTGGGCGAGGAGGCCTACCTCGACTTCAGCCCCGTGGATACCCATCTGATGTAAATCGAAATGAAAGGGCGCGCCTCTCCGATCGAGGAGTGCGCCCTTTGCTTTCTCTGTGGGGCTTCATCACCCGCAAGAATGCCGTACCGATTGAAAAGGAGGCGCATGTGCAATGCACGACAAGGCCCAACGCATATTGGAAGGGATGCTCCAGCTTCCGCCCGATCTGGCCGGACTGCGTGCGCTTCTGGAAGGTGAGAAGCCAACTTCTGAGGAGCTGGCAATGACTGCCAATCAGTTTATGGAAATTGGCTGCTGGCGGGAGGTGGACGAATTTGCCTATGCGCATGGCAGACAGCCCGAGCCTGCGGAGCTGCACAGCCCGTACATCCCCAGCATGATGCAGCTCCTGCTGGAGTATGGCATGAATCCGAATCTGGTGATTGACGGTGACAATGTCATGCAATGGATGGGCTTTGTCGATTTCCCATACGTCTCGGCGGACACAATGCGCCTGTTTATGGAGCATGGTGGAGATGTGGATCTCATAATCGACGGTGATACGATGTTTATGGGAATATATTATGACATCGTGTTCGGAGCCTTTGAGCAGGAGGACCGGCAGTTCTATGACTGCCTTGTACATCTGTGGCTTGTGCTCATCGGTTACGGCGGCAGGATTCCCGGGAACGAATGCCCGCTGAATATGAAAGACGGCAAAGCTCCGGAGATTTTCAGGCAGCATGAGCGCTTCGATTGGGAGATCGAACGCACATCAGCGGTAGAGGCAGGTTGGATTATGCACATCCTTGACCGGGAAACTGGAGAGGAAGTCGCCGAGCTTTGATGCAGGGACATCCATTGCGCCGCTTGAATATACCTCGCCCACACCGGAATGCCGCTTGTTACCCCACTCCCGTAGAGCGGGATGCCCACATCCCGCCGCGTACCCTGCCCCATAGGTCTGGATGCCGTCCTTCCCCGTAGGGCGGGATGCCCACATCCCGCCGCTCCCAGCCCCTATATCCCCCAAACCCCTTTTTCACAAGCAAAAGGCCTGCCCCGATTCGTCGGGACAGGCCTTGATTGCAGCGTTCTCAGCGGCAGAATTCGTCAATGTAGCGGTTGTAGCACTTCTGGATGACCTGCTTGGCCTCCTCGGGGCCGAACACGCCCACGATTTCGGTGTCCTTGCCGGCCTCCAGACCCTTGTAGACGTTAAAGAAGTGGCTGATCTCGTCGGCGATGTGGGAGGGCAGCTCGGATACGTCGTGGTAGCTGTTGTTAACCGGGTCGCCGAAGGGCACGGCCAGGATCTTCTCGTCCATCGCATCGCCGTCGCGCATGGCGAAGTAGCCGATGGGGTACACGCGCACCAGACTCATCGGGCGGATGGCCTCGCTGCACAGCACCAGCACGTCCAGGGGATCCTGGTCGTCGGCGTAGGTGCGCGGGATGAAGCCGTAGTTCGCCGGATAGTGGGTGGAGGTGTAGAGGATGCGGTCCAGCCGCAGCATGCCGGTCTCCTTGTCCATCTCATACTTGTTCTTCGAGCCCTTTTCGATCTCGATGACCGCCAGGAAGTCCTCGGTGCTCATGCGGTTGGGCTTAATATCGTGCCAAAGATTCATTTGTATTCCCCCCAAGTCAATGCATTCCGCAACCATTATACTCCCGATTTGTGCTGAAATGCAACGGTAAATTTACAGATTCTGCGCGGCGATGAAGTCCGCCAGCTGGTGCAGCTGCTCCTTTTCGGAATCCCGCAGGGCTGCGGCCAGGGGCGCGGAGCCGAAGGCCACGCCCAGCAGGCGGCTGCGGATCTCGTCGGCCAGGTCGGCGTCCATCGCGTCGGAGTAGACCGAGATCTCGTCCACGCGGCTCTGGCGCAGGGTCAGAAGCAGCTGCACGTTGCCCCAGGGGAAGCGGTTCTCGATCTCCAGATCGAAGCGCGGGGTCTTGCCCAGCCGCCATTCCTCGGAGCGCTGCTTCTCCACGTAGGGCGCGATGGCCGCTTCGTCGAAGTTTTCGGTCTGAAGCTCGATGTACGGGCCGTAGGTCTCGCCGAAGGCGATCTTCAGCGCCTCCAGCATCTGATCCCGCTTGAGTCCCGGCACGAACTGGCTCAGGTTGCACACGCGGCTGCGCACGGACTTCGCGCCCTTCGCCTGGAGCTTGCGGGGATCCACGTTCAGGTAGTTCTGCAGCCGGGTCAGATCCGCGTCGATCAGCAGCGTGCCATGATGCTGGCGCACGCATCCCCGGCTGCAGAAGGCGTTGCCGGAGAACTTGCGCCCGTCGGCCAGCAGGTCGTTGCGCCCGGAGAACTCGCAGGGGATGCCCAGCGCGCGCACTGCGTCCAGGATCATGCCCAGCTGCTTTTGCAGATCATAGCGCTTTTCCCCGGCAATGAAGGAAAAGTTCAGGTTGCCCTCGTCGTGGAACACCGCGCCGCCGCCGCTGATGCGCCGCACCAGCTGCACGCCGTCGCGATCCATGGCGCTCAGGTTGCACTCTGCCCAGGGGTTCTGGCCCCGACCGATGATGACCGCGTTGCGGTTGATGTAGAAGTAGAGCATCATGTCATCCTCGCCGATGTGGTCGAGGAAGTATTCGTCAACGCCCAAATTGCGCCAGCCGTCGGGCGATGTGGAGACATAGAGCAGATTTGCCACAGTCAGTCCCTCCGAAAAGGTAATCATTCTCCTAT
The DNA here is from genome assembly GCA_945871545.1 of uncultured Clostridia bacterium. The sequence goes on from CAMBWJ010000104.1 coordinate 5,343, forward strand.
TATAGCCATGAAGCGGGACTCGGGCAATGATTTTTCCCAAGCTTTCGCGAAATGCAGGCAATTCTTCACATGCCGGTGCTACAATACCGCGGGATTTCAAAAGAGGAGTATTCCCATGAGAGCGACGGACAAGAGGATTCGATATCTGTATACGCTGATCCAGTGCCTGTACTGGATAACCGCCGGGCTGATGTTCAACTTTGCTTCGGCCTATCTGTTGGAACGCGGCTTCAGCAATGGCCAGATCGGCGTGGTTCTGGGCGCGGCCTATGCGCTCTCCGCCGTCGGGCAGCCGATGTTCGCGGCCATCTTCAACCGCAGCGGAATCCGCCTGAGCACCGGCATGGCCTGCGCCTACGCCGTCGCTGCGGTGCTGACGGTTCTGGTGCTGGCGCTGCCGATGAATGGAGGCGCGCTGGCTGTGCTGATCGTGTGCATATTCATGCTGCAATCCGCCATGCAGCCCTCGCTGAACTCGCTGTACCGGGGCTATGCGCTGCGGGGCGTGGCGGTCAACTTCGGCTTCGCCCGGGGCATGGGCTCTGCGGCCTACTCCGTGATGTGCGCACTGGTGGGGCGGCTGCTGTACCGCTTCAGCCCGCGGCTGCTGCCTGCGCTGTATCTCACGACGATGCTGCTGCTGATCGCCTGCCTGCTTGCGTTCCGCGCGCCCTCCTTCACCGCCGAGGTTCCCGCAGGGGAGAGGCGCAGGCGCGAACCCCTGCTGCGGCGCTATCCGCGCTTCGTGCTGCTGCTGTTGGGCGTGTCGCTGCTCGCTACGGTGCACATCTTCATCGACAGCTTCATGCTTCAGATCGTGCGGAACCTGGGCGGCGGCAGCGCGCAGCAGGGCGTGGTGATCGCGATTGCGGCGATGACGGAGCTGCCCGCCATGGTGCTCTACGGTCGGCTGAGCAAGCGCATGGGCGGCGGCCGGGTGCTGTGCCTGGCCGCGTGGGTCTGGGTGGTCAAGGATGTGCTGACGGCACTGGCGGCAAGTACCGCAATGCTGTACGCAATCTCGCTGCTGCAATTTGCCAGCTACGCCTTCTATGTGCCTGCGGCGGTGGAGTACGTCTCCGACACCCTGCCCCGACAGGATTTTCTGGCGGGACAGGCGCTGGTGGGCACGGCGTTCACGCTGGGCAGCCTTGCGGCAACCTTCGTCGGCGGGTGGATGCTGGATCTGCTGGGCGTGCGCGGCGCGTTGAGCGGCATGCAGGCCTTTTCCATCGCCGGTGCGGTGCTGCTGAGCGTCGCAGTGCTGCGCCCGCAGCTGTCAGTTAACAAAAAATTCAGTTGACAAGCGGGCGTTTCCGAGTATAATATTTTTCCATAAGTTTGATGTGCAAG
>CAMBWJ010000105.1 GCA_945871545.1 uncultured Clostridia bacterium
GTGACTACGAGATGCACCTCCATGCCCGCGGCGTGCAGCGCTTTGACGGCGTCCACGGCCAGCGGGGCGCCCGACGCGCCGCTGATGCCGACAATGCTCCGCTTATTCATGGAGCCACCTTTTAGGATCGAGCTCCATGAACGGCGCGCGATGGAACTTCTCCTTGAGATGGAACGGAACGGTGCAGTCGAAGATCGTCTTCGTGCTCACGCCGATATCCGGGATGGAGGGGCTGTACGCCGGGCTGCTGGAGGGGTCGAGCGGATGGCAGCGCACGCCGGGGATCGTGATGATGTCGCGGTCGCCCTGGAAGCGCGTGTTCATCGCCCAGAGCACGTCGTCGGTGTCAAAGATATCGACGTCCTCGTCCACGAGAATCACATGCTTGAGCTCCGGGAAGGCGGAGAAGGCCAGGAGCGCCGCCTGACGCTGCTTGCCCTCGTCGGTGTGCACGGTCTTGACGCACTGGAGCACGGCCATGTACTTGCCGCCGCCCGCGCGGTGGGCGTACACGTTCTTCACCTTGCCGGGCAGCGCCTTGTCGATCAGCGCGAGGATGCTGGCCTCGGTGGGGATGCCCGCCATGTTCACGTGCTCCTCGTTGGGGCCGATGCAGGTCTGCATGATGGGGTGGCGGCGGTGGGTCACGGCCTTCACCTTCAGCAGCCAGCACTCGCGGCTGGCCCGGCCGTTGTAGCCGGGGAACTCCGGCATGGCGTAGCCGGTGTGGGAGTTCTGATCCTCCACCACGTGGTTGCTGCCGGGCAGAATCTCGCCCTCGATGACGTACTCGGCATTGGCGATGGCCGACTCATTGACCGTCCTGCAGCGGCACAGCCGCACCGCCTCGCCGCGCAGCGCGCCTGCGATGGACAGCTCGTCGAAGCCCAGCGGCGTGGTGGGCGGCTCGAAGCAGGACGTGATCTCGATGGCCGGGTCCACGCCGATGGACACGGAGATGGGCAGCGGCTTCCCGAGCTGGGTGGCGCGCTCCGCCATCGCGCCGATGTGCCGGGAGCCGGGCTGCAGAAAGATCGAGAGCCCGTCCCGGGACTGGATGCACATGCGGTGGATGGTCACGTCGGAGAGCCCGGTGTGCCCGGGTGGGTGGCGTAGCACATGCCCAGCGTGATGTACGGCCCAGCGTCCACCGGGGTGTTGGTGGGCGCGGGAATCAGTTTAAGCAGGTCGAAATCCGGGTCGCCGGCGAGGTGCACGACCTCCTGCGCCGGCGCGGGTGCATCGGAAATCACGGGCGCGATGGGCCTCTGCACGCACTCGCACAGCAGCCTGCCCAGATCCTCCCTGGCGCAGCCCAGCACCGCCGCCGGGAAGAGCGCCTCCCCGGAGAGCCGGTACTCCACCGCCACCACGGCGATGCCCTGCTTCAGCGCCTGAAGCGGAGGCTCCAGGTGATCGTCCCGCTTGTCGCCGAAGGCAAAGCCGCCGCCGTGGGTGTAGATCAGCGCCGGGAACGGGCCGTCGCCCTCCGCTGGCAGAAAGACGTCCAGCCGCTGGTTGGGGCTCTCCTGCGCATAGGCCACGTCCAATGCCCTGCGGGCGATGCCGTCGATCCGTGCCATCCTCGGCAGGTGTTCCGTCCGGGAAGCGATTTCGTCGCCCGGCTCAAGCGCGTGTTTTGCCTGTTCCATAGCCTTCCTCCTCAGCTTTACAATGAGTTCTTGAATGGTTTGTAAAAAGCATAACATCCGCTTTCTGGAAAGTAAAGCGGATGTCTGATTTTGGTAATTCGATTTTTTGTTTGTAATTCGGATGAAATTTGGGATTCTCCCTTGAAATCGGTATAAATACGGTATATAATCCATTTATTGAATGGTTTTGTTATTCTAAATTTTGGATGTGATGCTGTGAATCTGGATCGTCTGCACGAATTTGTCGTGCTTGCCGGGTGCGGCTCCCTCAGCGCCGCCGCCAATGAGCTCGGACTTGCAGCGGCCACGCTCGGCGCGCGCTTCCACGCCTTTGAGGAGAGCCTGGATGCGAAGCTGCTGGTCGCCGGTGCGGATGGACTGGAGCCGACAGAGGCCGGGCGCATCCTGCTCGCCCACGCCGGAGGCATCCTTGCGACCTACCGGGTCACGGCAGGAGCCGTCGCCGCCGCGTCGCGCCACGCCTATCGCCGCCTGCGCATCGCCCTAGCAGAGACGTCGCTTCCCATCTTCCTCGGGCCGTTTCTGGACCGCATCAACCGGACCTGGCCGGATGTGCGCATCGACCTGGTGAACGGCAGCCGCTTACCCCTCGTAGAGAGCCTGCTGCGCGGGACGGTGGATCTTTACTGCACCCTGCTCATGGACGACGCGGTGCCGGAGGGTCTGGTTCGGATGAACATTGCCCAGCCCTTCCACCACGTGCTGCTGCCCCGGGAGCACCGCCTGGCCCAGCGCACCAGCGTCTCGATCCGGGAGCTGGACGGGGAGTGCTTCATCCTCTCGCCCAACAGCGAGGAGCCCTGCATCCGCAATTTCCAGCTGACCAACCTTGCCGCCGCAGGAATTCGCTACCGCACCTACGACAGCGAAACCGACGCGGTCTACACCGCCCTGCTCGTGCCCATCGGCAAGGGCGTGCTGCTGATGCCGTCGCCCACGCCGAACCCGCCGCCCAACTCCGTCGCGCTCTCCGTGCGCGATCTGCCCTACCCGGCCACACCCTGCATCCTTGCCTGCCGCCAGAGCGCAAATCCGGACGTCCGCGAGTTCATGGCAAATTATGCCGCATTCATACGCAGAACCGCGCACAAGGACGCCGCCGTGAAGGGAGAAACCACGCCGTGAAGACCGAATATCTCTACGAATTTTCCGTGCTTGCGCGGACGCTCAGCTTCAGCCGCGCGTCGCAGGCCCTCTTTCTTTCCCAATCCACCCTCTCCAAGCACGTTCAGCACATGGAGGCCGAGCTCGGCGTGCAGCTGCTCGTGCGCAGCACCCATTCCGTCTCTCTGACCGAGGCGGGCCGCCTGCTCGCCAGTCAGGCCGATCAGATCGTGCGCCAGTGCAGCCGCGCGGAGCGCCAGCTTCGCAAGGGCATATTCTCCACGGAGGGTCGGCTCAGCATCGGCTGCTCAACGGAGATCTCCTATGCCTCGCACATCCGCATGTTTTTTTCTACCTTCCTCCGGCAGCATCCGGACATCGACCTGCGCATCGAGGTGCTCGCCAGGATGCCCCGCGACACGCTCGACCGCTACGACGTCGTCCTTTCCCCGTGCAGCTATTTCGACCTGCCGGAGGGCAGCAGGGCTGAGCTCGTGCGCAGGCACGAGACCTACCTCGTGCTTCCGGCCGGGCATCCGCTGATGTCCCATTCCACGATCGGCCTGCACCAGCTCGCCGGACAGACGCTGCTCGTTCCCTATGCGGACGAGCTCTTCGGCCCTTACGCCCAGAACTGGCAGCTGGCCGTTCGCGACTGCGCGCGCAAGCTCAACGCCATGCCGGTGCCGAACCTCTCCACCGCGCTGATGCTCGTCTCTCTGGGCCAGGGCGTGCTGATCGCACCCCGCTACGTGCACGCCCTGGTGCCCTCGGACATCTTTCTGGTGGCCATCTCCAACCCCAACTGCCGCTTCGACGAATACCTCTACGCGGCGCGCCCGGCGGAAAACCCGGCGGCGGAGCTGTTCATCGACGAGTTCCTGCACAGCATTCCCATGGATCCGGGCAAATGACGCGGCAATCGCCGCGCACAGCAGCGCGATGGTTCGGGAGATGCCTGCGTGTATGCTGTCTGACGACATGGGCATGAGCAGATTCCAGTTTTATCCCTTTCCGTAGACCTCCCAGGCGATCAGCGCCGGGAACTGGGCGGGTTCATCGTACTTGACCCAGTTTTCAATCCGCGCCCAGCGGATGCTGTGCCGGCCAATGTCGATCAGCTGCAGCGCATCCGTCTTTTCCAGCGGAAGCAGCTGGGACGTGCCGTCCGAGAGCACCAGCGTCGCCTGCGTCCACCAGGAATCGTGGGGGAAGTCCGCGCGGATGCAGACGCCCATCCGGTTCACCTCCACCGTGCGGCCGAAGTCCAGCGTGATCTTCGCATCCACAGCGATGTCCACGCCCCAGGAGAGGTAGGGCCATTCGCCGTGACCGTGGTTCGCCCGGCAGCCGTCGATCACGTTGCGCGCCGCAAACACGGATTCGCCCCGGGTCTCGGCGTTCGCGTGCACGTGGGGATACACGCCCGCGCAGTCGTGCAGATCCAGCGGATTCCGCGCCAGATCGCGGTAGGCCTCCAGCTCAAACGGCAGCGCAATATCCGCAGAAACCATGTGGCGCTCCCCGCAGAACGCCGTCGGGGCATAGGCCGACCGGGCCTCCCCGAAGGGAATTGGATAGACGAAGCGCCCTTCCGGCAGGTAGACCTGCGCGCCCGGAACCGCTGCGTCCACGCAGATGTTCAGGAAGCGCTCCGCGTCGCAGGCGATGCAGACGCAGTCGCCCGGCTGGTAGTCGCGGTCAAAGACCAGGGCCACATTGCGCGCGCCCTCCTGCGAAAACAGCACCGCGCCCGCCGCGTCCCTCAGCTCAATTCGTATGCCCATCGTCTCTCCCCCCTCTCAAAATCGGATGATGCCCTTCTTCAGGATCTTGCGGTTGAGCAGCCGGTCGTAGGCCTCCACCGCGTCCGCAAAGTCAAAGTAGTCGGAGATGAAATCCTTGATGTTCAGCGCGCCGGAGCGAATCCACTCCATGACCTGCGCATGGGCCGCGCCCTCCTCGCGCTTGCGCGGCATCTGCTGGTAGATCACGCGCCAGTTGTAATCGGCCTTGCTGAAGTCGATGGTGATTTCCTCCTTCTCCGGCACGCCGTAGCACAGCACCGCGCCGCGATCCCTGATCAGCCCCATGCCCTGATTGACGATGGACGGGAAGCCCGCAGCATCCAGCACGTAGTCCACGCCCTCGGGATAGCGCGCGCGCACCGCCGAACGCAGATCCTCCTCCCTGCTGTTGATGACGAACGCCGCGCCGTTGGCCTTCGCCTGCTCCAGCTTCTCGGGGATGATGTCCGCAGCGATCAGGTTCTTCACGCCGCACAGGCTCAGGAACTTGATGTAGGTGAGTCCCACCGGGCCGCAGCCGATCACCACCACGGAGTCCTCCGGCCGGATGCCGAAGTAGCGGATGCAGGAGAGCACCTCTCGGAAGGTGACGAGCATCGCCGCATCGACGGGATCGACGTCATCGTCCAGCACGGTCTGGGCAAACGCGCAGTCCGGGGCGTCCGGCGCCGCCGGATCGCAGACCACCGCATACTCGCTCATCGCGCCCCAGCCCGAGCCCAGCCCCGGCAGGTTCTCCGGGTCGGGATCCACGAAGGGCAAAAGCACCCTGTCCCCCACTTTGAACGTCGTCACCTTCGCGCCGACCTCCACGACCTCGCCCACGCCCTCGTGCCCGAGCATGATGGGATACACGGACTCCGGGAAGCCCTTGAAGGTTCTGTGGCAGAGCTTCACGTCGGTGCCGCACATGCCGCAGGCGATGGTTCGCACCAGCGCCTGGTATTCGCCGTAGCGCGGCTTGTTGACCTCCCGGATGGACAGCGAACCGTCCCTCTCAACAACCAATGTTTTCATCGTTCTGATCCTCCCTGAATTATCTTTTTGCGCTTCCGCGCCCTTCGACGCTTCATTTTTTTGCGCTGCGCATTGCAATTTCTCCAAAATATGCTATAATGAAATTGGTAAAGATCGATTGTTTTATTTTTTTGCCGGTTCATTAAATCGATTGCATTACGAGGAGGTAGACACCATGCAGACGCCCCAACTGTTCACCCTGCTGCCCGAGGAGTGGGTGGCCACTCCCGATGGCATGACCATCGACAAGGACGGCAACCTGATCCTCTCCTGCCCCAACTTTGCCAACATGGATCTGCCCAGCTGCGTGCTGAAGATCACGAAGGACAAGCAGATCACGAAGTGGTTCGACGTGCCGCTGAATCCCGAGACCAACGAGGCGCGCTCGATGGGCCTGGAATTCGGCCCGGACGGCGACCTCTACATGGTCGACAACGCCGGCTGGACCGGGCGCGCGGATCTGATCCGCAGCGGCCGCATCCTGCGCATCCACTTCAATGAGGCGGGCGAGTACGAATCCTTCAGCGTGGTCGCGGATCACATGGAGCATCCCAACGGGCTGCGCATCCGCAACGGCCACATCTACGTCACCCAGTCCACGCTGGAGCTGGTCAAGACCGAGTCCGGCAAGCTGATGAGCTGCGTGTACTGCTTCGCGCTGGACGATCACGACGTCCACTGCACGAACACCCTCGCCGACGAGAACATCCTCTGCACCTTCATCACGGAGAACCCGAAGTGCCAGTACGGCGTGGACGGCATCATCTTTGACCGCGAGGGCCGCCTGATCATCGGCAACTTCGGCGACGGCTCCATGTGGCGCATCTATCTCAACGCGAAGGGCGACAAGATGATCGACAAGGAGCTGTGGTGCGTGGATCCGGAGAACCTCAAGACCACCGACGGCATGACGATGGATCCCTACGGCAACATCTACGTGGCCGACTTCTCCGCCAACGCCATCGGCAAGGTCTCCCCGGACGGCAGGATCACCCGCATCGCCCAGTCGCCCGACTGCACCGGCTGGGAGGGCGGCCTCGACGAGCCCGGCGAGCCCTGCTACTGGAACGGCAAG
>CAMBWJ010000106.1 GCA_945871545.1 uncultured Clostridia bacterium
GCTGGCCTCCTTGCCGGCGGTGGAGATCTGCTCGGAGACCTCGGCGGCGGGCATGAGCACCTCCGCCTGGGACACGCAGTAGTTCTCCAGGAACACCACGTTGATCATCTTGGACGCGCGGGGATGCTTGCGCACCAGATCCGCGATGGAGTTGATCAGCTTGATGGTCAGCTTCGCGCGCTGATAGCCCGGGGCCGCCTTCGCGCCGAAGATATAGGTCTTGGGCGGAATCTCGAAGGAGGGATCCTCGTCGATCTTATTGTAGAGCATCAGGATGCCCAGCGCGTTCATCAGCTGGCGCTTGTACTCGTGCAGGCGCTTGGCCTGGGCGTCGAACATGCTCTCGGGATTGACCTCGATGCCCTGCATGCGGCGCAGACGGTCGGAGAAGCGCAGCTTATTGTAGTACTTGACCTCGGCGAACTTCTGGCGGAAGGCCGGATCGTTGGCGAAGGGCTTGAGGTCGGCGATGTAGTTCATGTCCTTGCGCCACTTGTCGCCGATGGCGGAGTCGATCAGGTCGGACAGGCCCGGGTTGGACTGGATCAGCCAGCGGCGATGGGTGATGCCGTTGGTGATGGACACGAACTTCTCCGGCTCCATGACGTAGTAGTCGTGGAAGGTCTGCTTCTTGAGGATGTCGGTGTGGATGCCGGACACGCCGTTGACGGAGTGGGTACAGGCAACGCACAGGTTGGCCATGTGCACCTGGTTGTAGGCGATGATGGCCATGTGGCCGATGCGCTCCCACTGGCCGGGATAAGCGTCCCACAGGCGGTCGCACAGGCGGCGGTTCATCTCGCAGAGAATCTGGTAGACGCGCGGCAGGGTCTGGGCGAAGAGGTTCTCCGGCCACTTCTCCAGCGCCTCCTGCAGCACGGTGTGGTTGGTGTAGGCGAAGGTGCGGCGGCAGATGTCCTCCGCGTCCTCCCAGCTCAGATAGTGCTCGTCCATCAGGATGCGCATCAGCTCGGGGATGGCCACCGCCGGATGGGTGTCGTTGATGTGGATGGCGACCTTGTCCGGGAAGATGGCCCACTGGGGTCCGTAGACCGACAGGAAGTCGCGGACGATGTACTGCACGGAGGCGGAGGAGAAGAAGTACTGCTGCTTCAGGCGCAGCTCCTTGCCCTGCCAGGAGTCATCGTTGGGATAGAGCACCTTGGAGATGACCTCGGCGAGCTCGCGCTCCTCCATGGCCTTGACGTACTGGCCGCGGTTGAAGGAGGGCATGTCGATGCGCTTGGGGGAGCGTGCGGACCAGACGCGCAGCATGTTGACCATGTTGGAATCGTAGCCCACGGTGGGGATGTCATAGGGCACGGCCTGCACCATCACGGAATCCACCGTGCGGAAGCACAGACGGCCATTCTCCTCATACTGCTCCACGCGGCCGCCGAAGTGCACCTCGACGGTCTCCGCCGGGCGCGGAATCTCCCAGATGTTGCCGCCGTCCAGCCAGTTGTCCGGCACCTCGACCTGATAGCCGTCCACCAGCTTCTGGCGGAACAGGCCGTATTCGTAGCGGATGGTGCAGCCCATGGCAGGCAGCTCCAGCGAGGACAGCGCGTCCAGGAAGCAGGCCGCCAGACGGCCCAGACCGCCGTTGCCAAGGCCCGGCTCCGGCTCGCGCTCGGAGATCATGGTCCTGTCGATGCCCAGCTCCTCAAGCGCCTGGGCGTAGTTCTTCTCGTTCACCAGATTGACCATGTTGGAAAACAGCGAACGTCCCACCAGGAACTCCGCGCTGAGATAGTAGACCTTCTTGGATCCGGTGCCCTTGCGCACGCCGCGGGATTCGGTTCTGCGCTCCATGATCTCGTCGCGCACGGTCAGCGCGACCGCCTTGTAGAGCTGCTCCTCCGTTGCATCGGTAATTTCACAGCCAAAGTTGCTCCTCAGCTTCTCGATCAGGTTCTGCTTAATCTGTTCTACTGTCATCCTCTTGAATTCCATGTAACTGATGCACCTCCGGAAAATTGCGTACTATCGCGCCTGACTCTGGGCGCGAGAGCTTCGAGGCCTGCGGTTCTGGAAACCGTTTTTGCAGCATTCCATATTCTTTCCAGAAAATACCTCTTTATGATAAGCCATTTTTTAGTATAGCACGTTTTAAGCGAATCTGCAATTGACTTTGCAGGGGCAAAAATTTATTCCCGTTCAAAATCCTGCATTTCACGCTCTATCGTGGCCTATTTTCCTTCAGATTTGCAATTTTATTTTCAACAAAATTCAGATTTAACAGACAATTCACCAAAATTTGCAGGACAGACGGCTCCTGGGACGAATAAAATAGGGTGTATTCAAGATTTGCCGAAAGGAACTGAAACTTATGTCGCTTTCTCTGTCTGAACGCACCCTGGCCATCTCCCCCTCCGTTACCCTGGCAATCGACGCACAGGCCAAGAAGCTGCGCGCCGAGGGCATGGACGTGATCCCCTTTGGCGCCGGCGAGCCGGACTTCTGCACCCCGGAGTACATCAACGACGCGGGCAAGTTCGCCATCGACGCGGGCATCACGCGCTACACGGCTGTGGCCGGAACCATGGATCTGCGCGCAAAGATCTGCGATAAATTCTTCCGCGACAACGGCGTGTCCTACAATCCCTCCCAGATCATCGTCTCCAACGGCGCCAAGCAGGTGATCTTCACCGCCCTGAGCGCGCTGATCAACCCCGGCGACGAGGTGCTGCTGCCCTCCCCCTGCTGGCTGAGCTACCCCGAGATGGTGCGCATGGCCGGCGGCGTGCCGGTGATGGTGCACGGCAGCGAGGAGAACGACTTCATCGTCACCGCCGAGATGCTGCGCCCCTACGTCAACGAAAAGACCAAGGCCATCATCCTCAACAGCCCCTCCAACCCCAACGGCTGCGTCTATCCCCGCAGCGAGCTGGCGGAGATCGCCAAGCTGGCGGTGGAGGCCGGCTTCTACATCATCTCCGACGAGATCTACGAGAAGCTGATCTACGACGGCGAGCAGCACGTCTGCATCGCCTCTCTGGGCGACGACGTGAAGGCCCAGTCCATCATCGTCAACGGCGTATCCAAGACCTACGCCATGACCGGCTGGCGCATCGGCTACGCCGCGGGCCCGAAGAACGTCATCAAGGCCATGACCGCCTTCCAGAGCCACGCCTCCTCCAACGCAAACTCCATCGCCCAGTACGCGGCGGCCACCGCCCTCTCCTGCGGCGACACCTACATCAAGAGCATGATCACCGAGTACGACGTGCGCCGCAAGCTGATGCACCGCATGCTCAACGAGATCGACGGCCTGAGCTGCCGCCTGCCCAAGGGCGCGTTCTACATCATGCTGAATTTGCAGAACGTGATCGGCCGCAGCTACAAGGGCACGCTGATCGACGGCTCCAGCCGCTTCGCCGAGCTGCTGCTCAACGAGAAGCGCGTGGCCGTGGTTCCCGCGCTGGCCTTCGGCGACGACAACTTCGCCCGCCTGAGCTACGCCACCAGCCGCCAGAACATCGTGGAGGGCTGCAAGCGCATCGCCGCCTTCATCTCCGAGATGGATTGAAGCCGGAAAGCATGAAATACCCGCGCGAGGGGGATCAAGCCCTCCCCGCGCGGGTGTTTTTTCTGTGTTCCGCAGCAGATTCTGCTGGATGGTGCGCGCCGCGAACGGACCGTCGCAGCCTGCGGTGCGCAGCCGTTCAGATGCGGTTTTCGCTCCGCTTCGTCGCCTTGACGGCGTAGAGCGCGGCGCAGGCCAGCGCAAAGACCCCGCCCACGGGATAGGCGACGCCTGCGGAGAGCCGGAGCCCCTCCTCCGCCATCAGGATGTAGGTGCAGGACACGCCGGACATGAAGGTCGCCGGAAGTGCGCACAGCAGCGAATGCCAGCGCTTCTCCCCGTGCCGCACCAGATACATGGCTGCCGCCCAGAGCGTGATCATGGCCAGGGTCTGGTTGCTCCAGGAGAAGTAGCGCCAGACCACGTTGAAATCCACCTGCGTCAGCAGCGCGCCCGCCGCCAGCAGCGGGATCGTGACCGCGAGCCGCTTCTTGAAATCGGACTGATCGATGTGGAACCAGTCGGCGATGATGAGCCGGGCGCTGCGGAAGGCCGTGTCGCCGGAGGAAACCGGACAGACCACCACGCCGATGACCGCCAGCGCGCCGCCGAACACGCCCAGCAGCGTCACGGAGATCTCATAGACCACGCCGGACTGTCCCAGCTGCGCAAGCGCCGCCTGCAGTCCGCCGGTCGCGCCGTAGAAGGCCACGCCCGCCGCCGCCCACACCAGGGCGATCACGCTCTCGGAAATCATCGCGCCGTAGAACACCCTGCGGCCATCCTTCTCCGTTCTAAGGCAGCGCGCCATCATGGGCGACTGGGTTCCATGGAAGCCGGAAATCGCGCCGCAGGCCACGGTGATGAACATGAAGGGCCACACCGGCCTGCCGTCGGGATGCAGGTTCGCAAGCGTAAGCTCCGGCAGCCGGTAGCCGCCGGCGAGCAGGCCCACCATGATGCCCAGCGCCATCAGCAGCAGCACGCCGCCGAAGATGGGGTACAGCTTGCCGATGATCTTGTCGATGGGCAGCAGGGTCGCCAGCACGTAGTAGATGAGGATGACCACGATCCAGAAGCCCACGCTCATCCATGCGGGGGTCAGCCGGGCGATCAGCGCGGCGGGACTGGTGGTGAACACCGCGCCCAGCAGCACCAGCAGAATCAGCGAAAAGATGCGCATCGCCTGCCGCGCCACCGGCCCCAGATACCTTCCCACGATCTCGGAGACCGAAGCGCCGTCCATCCGCAGGGAGATCATGCCGCTCATGTAGTCGTGCACTGCGCCGCCCAGAATCGAGCCGAACACGATCCACAGAAAGACCACCGGCCCGAACACCGCGCCCATCAGCGCGCCGAAGATCGGCCCCGTGCCCGCAATGTTCAGCAGCTGCACCAGAAAGACCCGCCAGGTCTTCATCGGCACGTAGTCCACGCCGTCCGGATGCGCCGCCGCAGGGGTCGGCCTGTCGTCGGGCCGGAACACGCGCTCCACCAGCCGTCCATACAGGAAATATCCCGCAATCAGAAGAACAATCGCACACAGAAACGTAAGCATGGATGCTTCCTCCCCTTCACTGATCTTCCATTCCTATTATAACATAGGCGCAGCTGTCTTGGTCAGATCTGCCGGAAATTTTACGAAATGGTTGCGCATCGCACGACGAGGGCGGCGTCCGCAGACGCCGCCCTGTCTCCGATCTTCTCCTTCTCTGTGCAGCCGCAGTTCCCCCTCAGCCCTGCCCATCCTCCTCCGGGCGCTTCAGCCCGCTGCGGATGCGCTCCACCGCCGCGTAGCCGCCGTTGGCCGTCAGCGACACCAGCGCCGCGTTGAACAGCGCCAGCACCGCGCCCGAGGCGCTGAAGCCCGGCCCGAACAGCATCGCCAGCAGCAGCGTGACCAGCGCCAGTATGTAGCTCCACAGCTGCGTGGGAACCTTCACGATCCCCGGGATCTCCTTGGTGATCTGGGTCAGCACCGCCACGGCCATCGCCGCGCCCGCGTTGGTTCCCAGCAGACTCCAGTCAAACAGCTCCATTTCGCCCTCCTCCTCGCGTTCCACCTCACTGCATATTGAATTCGCCCGGGCGGCGCGCAATTCCCGGCGCGGAGAAATTCCCCGCCGCGCTCAGGAGACCGCGTCCACGGCCGGAATGTCGTCCGCGATCTCCGGCAGCTCGTGCTCCCCGCGCAGCACGCTGCTCACGTCGGTGAACACGCCCAGCCGCCTGCCCAGCAGCTCCGCCGCCTTCATCCGGGGCGAGGAATTCTTCTCCGGGCGCTCGCCGTCGATCTCGCCGCGCATCACCTCGGTCAAAAACTCCAGCACCTCGTCCGCCGAGGCGATGTGCCGCTGCCGCGCGTCCTGCAGCCGCTCCTGCATGTAGGCCTGCACCGCAGGCTGCCGCTTGGCTCCCTGGGCGTAGCTGCGCTTGAAGCCCGCCTGCTCCGCCGCCTCCGAGGCATTTCCCAGCTCCAGATACAAATCCGCAAAGCGCCGCTGACGCTCCGTAAGCTTACCCACTCGTTTTTCCATGTTTCTACCTCCTGTCATTCACACGAATTAACCGTGCTCGGTTATGTATGCAGTATACTCCCGGAAACGGGTATTGTCAATAGATTCTTTTGATATTTTTCCCGTTTACGGTTATTTTTTGCTTGCAAAATGGAGAGAAATCCCGTATAATGTTCTCAGAAACAAAATACGGAGGCTGATTTTATGGATCTGCGCGATGTTCTGGCAAAGTTGAAAACCGAAAACGGTTTGACCACCGACCAGCTCTCACAAATCTCCGGCGTGCCGAAGGGGACGCTGAACAAGCTGCTCAACGGCGAGACCCGCAACCCCACCGGCAGCACGCTGAAGAAGATTGCGGACGCGCTGAACTGCCCGGTGGAGCTGCTGTACCCGCGCGACGGGCAGGCGGCGCATACCCTGCGCAACGCCGGAGACGTGCTGAGCGTCCACCGCAGGGCGATTCCGCTGCTGGGGGAGATCGCCGCCGGGGCGCCCATCTACGCCGACGAGGAGACCGAGCTGATCTTCTGCGACGATTCCCTGAAGTGCGACTTTGCGCTGCGGGTGCGGGGCGACAGCAGGATCGGCGCGCGCATCCACGA
>CAMBWJ010000107.1 GCA_945871545.1 uncultured Clostridia bacterium
TGCCGGAGTACGCGCCCGCCACGCCGAAGATGGTGCGCAGCAGGAACACCGTAAGTCCCCCGGCGAAGATGTTCAGCGCCACGCCGATGATGTACTCGTCCGACTTGAACTTCACCACAAACAGGCCGAAGAACGCGCCCAGCAGCAGTCCCACCGCCAGCGCAAGCACCAGTCCGCCCAGCCAGCCGCCCAGATAGCAGCTGCCCAGCACCGCGAAGAATGCGCCGCAGAGCATCATGCCGTCCATGCCGATGTTCATGATGCCCACGTGGTCGGTCATCAGCACGCCCAGCGCCGCCAGCACCACGGGGGTCGCGGTGCGCAGGGTGTTCTGGAACAGCCCGATGGAGAATACGCTCAGAAACTCACGCATGCTCGTTGCCTCCCTTCGCTGCGTCCGCCTTGATTCTCGCGTTGCGCCGCACGCGCCTCTCGCGCACGGATGCGGAGATGCCGCGCTCCGCCGCCATGAAGAAGATGATGATCGACTGCACGATCAGAATCGTCTCGCTGGGGATGCCGATCTTCTCCATGCCGGTGCCGCCGATCTTCAGGATGCCGAAGAACAGGCTCATCAGGATGATGCCCGTGGGCTCGTAGCGCATGATCATGGCAACCAGCATGCCGTCGTAGTAGAATTCGTTGGACACGGAGTCGATGAAGCGCTTGTGCAGGCCAAACACCTCGAACATGCCCACCAGACCGCAGATCGCGCCGGAGATCACCATGCCCAGCAGCATCAGCTTCGCCGAGGGAATGCCCATGTAGTGGGCGAAGCGCTCGTTTTCGCCGGTGAGCTTCATCTCGTAGCCCGTCACGCTCTTCTTCATCAGGTACCACACCATCAGCGCGATGGCGACGGAGAGGAAGATGGAGGTGGTCAGGTTGGAGAGGTTGATGACCCGGGAGAAGGCGAAGCTTGTGTCGATCTTGGCTGTGCCGGAGGCGATGCCGCGCTCGGTGGTCTTGAGCGGGCCGTTGGAGAGGTAGGCGCAGAAGTAGATGGCGATGGAGTTCATCATGATGGTGGTGATGACCTCGTTGACCTTCAGCTTCACCTTCAGCCACGCGGGGATCAGCGCCCACAGTCCGCCCGCCAACATCGCGCCCAGCAGGCAGATCGGAATGGCGATCACTGCGGGGACTCCGGTGAGCGCCGCGCCCAGCAGCGCCGAGGCCATCGCGCCGAAGTAGAGCTGGCCCTCGCCGCCCACGTTGAAGATGCCCGCCTGGGCCGCCACCGCCGTGGCAAGGCCCGTCAGGCACAGCGTTGCGGACTTCGCCAGCGTGTCGCCGATGGCGCGCTTGGAGCTGAGCGCTCCGGTGAGCATGGCGGAGTAACCCGCGATGGGATCGTGCCCGGAGGCCGCCATGATGAGTGCGCCCACCAGCAGCGCCAGCAGGATGCTGACCGCCAGGGACAGCAGATACCCGCCGTTGATCTTCGGCCCACGCCTGAAGGAGAAGAGCTCTTTCAGTGCCTTTTTCATCTGGACGCCTCCTCACTTGCGCTGCGCGCGCCGGTCATGTAGTAGCTGATGTCGGCCTTTTCGATCTCACCCGCGCGGAAGTGGCCGGTGATCTTGCCCTCGTAGAGGGTGATGATGCGGTCGGTCAGGCGGAACACCTCGTCCAGATCGGCGCTCACCAGCAGAATGGCACAGCCGGCGTTGCGCTTCTCCACGATGGATTTGTGGATGAACTCGATGGCGCCGATGTCCACGCCGCGCGTGGGCTGGGAGATGATGAGGATGTCCGCGCCCAGGGAGAATTCCCGGGCCAGCACGACCTTCTGCATGTTGCCGCCGGAGAGGGAGCCCGCCGCCGTGCCCACACCCGCGCCGCGGATGTCGAACCGGGTAAAGAGCTTCCGGGCGTACTCGTGCACCGCGCGGCGCTTGAGGTGAACGCCCGCAGCGGAGAATTCCTTCGAGCGCTGCTTGCCCGCCAGCAGGTTATCCTCCACCGAGGCGGCGGGGGATACGCCGGTGCGGATGCGGTCCTCCGGGATGTGGGCGAGGCCCAGCTTGCGAATTTCTCCGGGGGTCCTTCCGGCGACGGACTTGCCATCGATGAACACCTCGCCGCCGCGCAGCGGGCGCATGCCGGTGATGGCCTCGATCAGCTCGCTCTGACCGTTGCCCTCGATGGCGGCGACGCCCAGAATCTCGCCCGCGCGCACATTCAGGCTCACGCCCTGCACGGCGGGCAGCATGCGGTCGGAGAGCACCTGCAAATTCTCCACGCGGATGCGCTCGTCGCCCGTGTCGCCGGTCTTTTCCAGCCGAGCGTGCAGCATCTCGCGGCCGACCATCATGCTGGCCAGCATGCGCTCGTTGACCTCGCTGGTGTTCTTCAGGCCCACCAGCTTTCCGGCGCGCATCACGCCCACGCGGTCGGAGATCGCCATGACCTCGTAGAGCTTGTGGGTGATGATGATGACCGTCATGCCCTTGTCGCGCACGATGCCCCGGATGACCCGGAACAGCTCGTCGGTCTCCTGGGGGGTCAGCACGGCGGTGGGCTCGTCCAGAATCAGCACGTCCGCGCCCCGGTGCAGGGTCTTGAGGATCTCCACGCGCTGCTGCAAGCCCACGCTCAGGGAATTCACCTGCGCGGTGGGGTCGATCTCCAGACCGAATTCCTCCGACAGTCTGCGCACCGTGTCGTTGGCGGCCCTGAAGTCGTACAGGCCCAGCTTCTTCTTCGGCTCACAGCACAGCGCGATGTTCTGCGCCACGGTGAACGAGCCCACCAGCTTGAAGTGCTGGTGCACCATGCCCACGCCCATGGAGATGGCCTGGGACGGGCTCTGCTTCTCTACTTTCTTCCCCTTGACGTGGATCGAGCCGCCGGTGGGCTGGTTGAGGCCGTAGAGCACGTTCATCAGCGTGGATTTGCCCGCGCCGTTTTCGCCCACCAGTGCAAAGACCTCGCCGGGGTAGATGTCCAGCGACACGTCGTCGTTGGCCAGCACGCCAGGGAACTGCATGGAGATGTGCTCAAAGCGAACGATGGGCTCGCGTTCCGCCATGCCGATCGCTCCTTTCCTTCTTGCGATTTCTTACAGATAATGAAACGCTGCCCTGACCGGCAGACAGCTCCGGTCAGGGCGGTGTGGTTTGCGCGCCGCGTGCGCAGACGCTTACTGCTGCGGTGCGCGGGGTGTGAAATCAGCCGACGAACGCGGTGGGAACCTCGATCTCACCGGCAATGATCTGGGCCTTGATCTCCTCAACCTCGGCCTTCAGCTCGTCGCTCACCTGCTGCACCATGGTGTCGTCGCCGTAGCCAACGTCGATCAGGCCGGTGGCCATGTCGGCGACCCAGATCTGGCCGCCCATCCAGGTACCCTCGGTGGCGTAGGCGGTGACGGCCTGCTCGATGGACAGGTTCACCTGCTTGATCATGGAGCAGAGGATCACGTCGGGGTTGATGTACTTCTGGTCGGAGTCCACGCCGATGGCGTACAGGCCGCGCTCGGCAGCCGCCTCGAACACGCCCTCGCCGGTGCGGCTGGCCACCTGGAACACGATGTCGCAGCCCGCGTCGTACAGCGCCAGCGCCAGCTCCTTGCCCTTGGCCGGATCGTCGTAGGTTCCGGCGTACTGCACCTGAACCGTGCAGTCCTCGCGGGCGTACGCCGCACCGGCCTCGTAGCCGACGATGAAGTCGTTGATGGTCTCGCTGTCCTCGCCGCCGACCGCGCCGATCTTGCCGGTCTGGGTCAGCTTGCCTGCGATGTAGCCCACCAGGAAGGAGCCTTCGTTCTGGGCGTAGGTGATGCTCATCAGGTTGTCGCCGACGCCGTCCAGGCCGTTGTCGATGAAGATGAACTTGGTGTCGGGCAGCTGGGGCGCGTACTCGGTCAGTGCATCCCAGAACTCCCAGCCGACCGCGATGACGATGTCGTTGTCCTCGGCGGCGGCGATGAGGTTGGTGGTGAACATGGAAGCGTCGTTCTTGCACTCGATCAGCGTGCCCTGGATGCCCAGGTCGGAGGCGACCAGCGCCTGCAGGCCCTCGTTTGCGGAATCGTAGAAGGAGCGATCGCCGGTGGCGCCGGAGAGCACGACGGCAACCTTCAGGCCCTCCTCAGCGGTGGCGCTGAGGCCCATCGAAAGTACCATGGCGATGACAAGAATCAGACCAAGCAGCTTTTTCATAACAATAGTCCTCCTTTTATATGATTGCGGCGCGAGGCCGAAATCTTCAATCAATTGCAGCTTCCAGCGCGATGCGCACCATGCGGTCGATGGCGATCTCACTCTCCTCGAGGGAGGTCTCCGCGCCACTGCTCGTGTCCTCCACGATGGCGCACAGGCACAGCGCGTTCTTGCCGCAGCGCATGCCCTCCAGATACAGTCCGGCGGATTCCATCTCCGCCGCCAGCACGTGCATCTTCCGCATGACCGGATCGTAGTCGATGTCGTCGTCGTAGAGGGTGTCCGAGCAGTACAGCGGGCCGATGTGCAGCGGATCGCCCAGCCTGTCGGCAGCCTGACGCGCCCGGTAGAGCAGCTCGAAGCTGGCGGTGGGCGCAAGCACGAAGGGGAAGCCGAAGTGCGCGCCGAAGTTGGAATCGGTGCTGGCCGAGGTGCCCGCGACCACATCCATCAGCCCCAGTTCCGGGCTGATTGCACCTGCGGTGCCGATGCGGATGATGTTGTCCACATCGTAGGCTGTGAACAGCTCCCGGGCATAGATGGACACCGCAGGGATGCCCATGCCGCTGGCCATGACGGACACGCGCTTGCCGCGATAATACCCCGTGTAGCCCTGCACGCCGCGCACGTCGTTGACCAGCACCGCATCCTGAAGGTAGGTGCGGGCAATCCATGCGGATCTCTTGGGGTCGCCGGGCATCAGTACGGTCTTTGCGAAGTCGCCGGGCTGAGCGCTGTTGTGCCAGGTGGGAGCCACCAGTTTCTTTGCCATAAAATCGCCTCCGCGCTTGCAAGGAAGCGCTATGCTTTGTATAATAGAGAAAAACGGGGGAGGTCGCAGCCATGCAGGTTCTTCTGATTGACGCTTGTCCGCGCCCGCAGGGCGCATCCCGCAGCCGCCGCCTGGGCGACGCGTTTCTTCAGGCGCTCCGGGCGAAGCATCCTGAGCTTCAGATGGAGGTGCTGCGGCTGGACGAGATGCAGCTTATGCCGCTCACCGGGGAGACGGAGGCGCGGCGCTCGAAGCTGATCGATGCGGGCAGGCTGGACGATCCTATGTTCGCACCTGCCCACAGCTTTGCGTCGGCGGAGCTGATCGTCGTCTGCGCGCCCTACTGGGACTTTGCCT
The DNA here is from genome assembly GCA_945871545.1 of uncultured Clostridia bacterium. The sequence continues at coordinate 5,296 of CAMBWJ010000107.1, forward strand.
TTCCGGCCTCGCTCAAGACGCTGATCGAGCACGTCTGCGTGCGCACGCTGAGCTTCACCTACGTAAACGATCGTCCGGTGGGGCTGTGCCGTGCGGAGCATTTGGTGTACCTCACCAGCGCGGGCGGCTTCATCGGGGAGAACAACTGGGGCGGGGACTACCTGCGCGCGGTGACGGGCCAGCTGCTGGGCGTGAAGCGCTTTCACCAGATCAGCGCGGAGGGCCTGGACATGCTGGGCGCGGAGCCCGAGGCGATCCTCGCGGCTGCGATGGAGCGCGCGTGTGCGCTGGCGGCGACCCTTTAATGAAGTAATTATAACATAACGCCCGGAGAAGTTCAATAAGTTCGACAAACTGCGCTGAAAAATGTGGCGCGAGCGGGCGGGAAGGGGAGGCGAATCCTGTGCAGACGCAGCAGGAGGGAAGGGAAGAAAAACGATTTGACGAGAAGCTCATCAAGCGGAGCAAGCGCGGCTTCTTTCACGTCGCGTTTGGGCGCAGCACGGTCATCATTCTGCTGCTGCTGTTGCAGATCGTCGTAATGTTCACGGCCTTTGTGTACCTGGGCCAATACCTGATGCTGTTCTTTGGCGGCGTGGTGGCCTTTACGGCGGTCATGCTGATCTGCGTGCTGAACACGGAGAAGAATCCGGCGGTCAAGCTGTCCTGGTGCATCGTCATCGCGGTGCTACCGGCCTTTGGCGCGCTGTTGTACCTGTACGTGAATACCGACCTCGGCCATCGCATCGAGCAGCGGCGCATCGATCAGATGATCCGCGAGAGTGAAGTGTACGTGCCGGACCAGTCCGCGCTGCTCAAACGGCTGGAGGGGGAGAACCCCGCGCTGTGCCGTCTGGCCCAGTACACCCGCAGCCACGGCGGCTTTCCGATCTACGAGCACAGCAGCGTGCAGTACTTCCCGCTGGGCGAGGACAAATTCGCCGAGATGCTGCGTCAGCTGGAGAGCGCCAAGCGCTTCATCTTTCTGGAGTACTTCATCGTGGAGGAGGGCTTTATGTGGGACAGCGTGCTGGAAATTCTGGCGCGCAAGGCGAAGGAGGGCGTGGAGGTGCGCGTGATGTACGACGGCACCTGCGCCATCAATCTGCTGCCCTACGGCTACCCGAAGGAGCTGGAGAAGCTGGGCATCCGCTGCAAGATGTTCTCGCCGCTGCACCCCTTTGTCTCCACCCACTACAACAACCGCGACCACCGCAAGATTCTGGTGATCGACGGCCACACTGCCTTCACCGGCGGCGTGAATCTGGCGGACGAGTACATCAACCGCAAGGTTCGCTTCGGCCACTGGAAGGACACCGCCGTGATGATCAAGGGCGAGGCAGT
>CAMBWJ010000108.1 GCA_945871545.1 uncultured Clostridia bacterium
GTGCTCAAAGAGCATTGCGTCATCCGTCACCTCCAGGCCCTCCTTCATCGCGCGCGCGTGAGCGCTGCGCAGCATCTCGCATTTGAAGCTCTGGGGCGTCTGCACCGCACGCAGTGCGGCGCGCTCCGGCGTGGTTACCCGGCCCGTCGCCGGATCCACATGCTTGATGGTGTCCACCAGCGGGGTGGAGATCACGCCGCTGCCGTACTTTCGCGCGTCCTCGATGGTCGCGCGGACGATCTCCGCTGTCACGAAGGGCCGCGCCGCATCGTGCACGGAGACGATTTCCACGCCCTCCGGCAGCGCCTGCAGGCCGTTGTAGCCGCTCTCCCTGCGGGTTTTTCCGCCCAGCGCGATGCACCTGACCAGAGGATTCTCCCCTTCCGCCTGAACAATCTCCCGGTACCGGGGCAGATCGTCCTCCGAGAGCACCAGCACCGCGCCGTCGTAGGCCCCGGAAGCCGCCAGCGCATCCAGGCAGCGGGACAGGACGCTCCTGCCCTGCCAGCGAAAGAACACCTTGTTCTCCGTAAGTCCCGACCGCGTGCCCCTGCCCGCGGCCAGCACCACGCACCAGACGCTCATGTCTTCGCCCTATACATCGAGGATGCATCCTGCTTGGCCGCGTGCTCCGCGATGCTCACAATCTCATACTCGTGGTACTGCTCACCGAAGCGAATGCCCAGCACGTCGCCGGGGCGAACGGACGTGCCCGGCTTGCCCTCCTTGCCGTTGACGGTGATGTGCCCGGTGGAGCAGGCGTCGTTGGCCACGCTGCGGCGCTTGATGATGCGGGAGATCTTCAGGAATTTGTCCAGGCGCATGGAGCTAATTTCCACGCGCTCCACAGGCTTTTTGGCTTCCATCGCTTTTCTGCTCATTTTTCCTCCATAGTTTCACAAAGGGGGCTGCTCGCAAAAGCAGCCCCCGGATGATGGCGCGCCGGGGCGGTATGCGGAGATATACAAACATTCTCCGCCGCCTCAGCCGACGAAGGCGCTCACAGCGCCGCACTGCTGCGCGCAGCAGCTTTAATCAGAACTGATCCTTGAAGCCCTTGCCGGCCTTGAACACCGGGGACTTCTTGGCGGGAATCTCAATGGTCTCGCCGGTGGACGGCTTGCGGCCGGTGCGCGCCGCGCGCTCCTTGACCTCGAAGGTGCCAAAGCCCATCATCTGCACCTTGTCGCCCTCCTTCAGCGCCTCAATCACGGTATCGGTAAACGCATTGAGCGCGGCCTCGGCCTGCTTCTTGGTCAGATCGGTCTTCTCTGCAATCTTAGCGATCATGGCTGCCTTGTTCATAGTAAATGTTTCCTCCAATCGATGCCGTATCGTTTTTACGCACAATGAAAAGCATATTCGATGCTTTCCAGCCAATTCCTGCCGGATCGATGTACTTTTTCACAATTTTACGCGATCCCAATATTCTTCGGCGCGCGCCTCCGGTGCGGGCAGGGGCGTTCCCTGCTCCCCGAGCGCCTCCTCCAGCTTCGCGAATCGCTCCACGAAGCGGTCCGCCGCCTCGTTGAGGGCGATCTCCGGATCCACCTTCTTCACCCGCGCCAGCGCGCAGAGCATCAGAATCGCCGCGCCCAGAGCGCGCTCGGCGTCGTCGGAGCCTGCGGCAAGCGCGATGTGTTCCGATGCGTCCCGGGCGATGGCCTGCGCGTCCGCCTGCATCACGCCCGCCCGCGCGGCCTTGTCGATCAGCTTGCAGGCGCACAGCAGCGCCGGCAGGCTGCGGCTGACCTCCCGCAACACCTCGGCGTAGCTCTTCTGGCCGCGCTCCTTCATCTTGTTGCTCGTCCACAGATCCAGCACCTCGTCCGCGTTCCCGGCGCTGTCCGCGCCGAAAATGTGGGTGTGCCGCTGGATCATCTTGTCGCAAATGGCCGTGATGGAATCCGAGATATCGAACTCCCCGTGCCTGCGGGCGATCTCCGCCTGCATCACCACCTGCATCAGAATGTCGCCCAGCTCGTCGTAGAGGTGATCCATATCGCCCTGGTTGATTGCGTCGATGGCCTCGTAGGTCTCCTCCAGCATGCAGGTTCGCAGGCTCTCGTGGGTCTGCTCCCGATCCCAGGGACAGCCGCCCGGACCCTGGAGGATGCGCATGATCTTAACCAGCTCGTCAAAGCCGTATCGCTCCAGCTGCATCAGATCCCGCTGCGCCGGAATGAGCGCGCAGCAGCGGTGGTCGTAGCCCTTCAGGCGGTCCAGATCGTACAGCGGCGCGCGCGCCACGCTGCCGTCGCCCATCAGCACCAGGCAGCGCGTCTCGTCCGGGTAGCACTCCATCAGCTTCAGCTTGACCTCGGAGGCCAGCTCCCGGCTGTTCAGCTCCCGCACCAGCGCGTTGTCCATGGCGGAGAGGCGGAAGCTCTCCCAGTCGGAGGCCTCCAGCATGCGCGTCGCACCGTCCAGATGCGCCAGCAGCGCACCCTCCACGCTCGGCCCCGCAATGACCTCCATCCGCACGCCCAGCCGGTTCAGCGCATGCACGCTGCGATCCCGCACGTCGTATACCGCGTAGACCACATCGGCTTCCTCCGCCGCCTTTGCCACGTACTCCGCAGCCTTTTGGGCGTGCTCGTCAAAGTCCTCGATGCGCTCATAGAGCTCGTCCAGCGTCTCATAGGCCACGCCCTTGTCTCGCAGCCACCCTGCGCAGCCGATGCGGTCGGTGTGCAGGATCACCCGCGCGCCGCCCGTGAGCGCCTCCGCAGCGGCGAAGGTCAGCTGGCCGACCTCCAGGCCCACGCCCACAACCGTAATCCGGTTCATATTCATCACATCCAGTTCGTGGAAATTGAAGCAATATGAACATTTTACCACAAAGCGTCCCCGGCTGCAAGCGCGCTACTGCTCCATCTGCCGCCCCACGATGCTGGCGGTGGTCTCCGCCACCTTCTGATCCACGTCGCTCATTTGCGTGCCGGACTCCCGGCTCAGCAGAATCAGGCTGCCGATGATCTCGCCGTCCGCGAGGATCGGCGCAACGATCTGCGCGGAGTAGGCGTCGGCGTGATCGTCGTTGGTCACGGGAATCATCCGCGCGCCGGAGGACAGGTTCAACAGCTGCAGCTGGCGGGATTGCAGGATCTGATCCACCTCGGGACTGAGCGCCTTTTCGATATACTCCCGCTTGTTTGCGCCCGAGGCGGAGACCACCGCGTCCCGGTCGCTGATGAGCGCGATGTGGCCCAGCGTGCGGTAGAGGGAATCGGTGTAGTCCTTGGCGATGGTTGCGATCTCGCCGATCGGGGAATACTTCTTCAGAACCACCTCTCCGTCGTGATCGGTAAATATTTCCAGCGGGTCGCCCTCGCGAATGCGCAGAGTTCGTCGAATTTCCTTGGGAATGACGACGCGCCCGAGCTCGTCGATTCTGCGGACGATGCCTGTTGCTCTCATATGGATCTCTCCTTAATCTCAACTGACGCCTGGATTTTGTCAGGCCTTCCTATTGTTCGCATCGAAAGACAAAATATGCAATTGGGGGCTGGTGCTTTCTGGCAGGTGAAGCCATATATGCATCCATATGACTCCACACACAGGTTTTGCACGGCCGCGCATCTTCAGGCTTGAATGCGGCCCCGGAATCGTGTTATAATGTGCGTTGAATCCGGACAATGTCCCGACATACAGAGGAGCTTCATGCAAAACGAATTTTCCCGCCGCGCCGCGCTGAAGACAATCGTGCTGCTGGCATGGCCCACCGTACTCGAACAGATTCTGCAAACCATCGTGCAATACGTGGACTCGGCCATGGTCGGCCGGATCGGCCCACACGCCACTGCCGCCGTCGGCTGCACCGCCACCATCAACTGGCTCATCAACAGCTCCACCTCCGCGCTGAGCATCGGCTTTCTCGCCTACATCTCCAAGGAGCTGGGCGCGCGCAGGCCGGACAACGCCCGCCGCGCCAGCGGTCAGGCGACGCTGGCGGCGCTGGTGGTGGGCGCGCTGTTCACCGTGCTGGCGCTGACGCTGAGCGGACGCATTCCCCTGTGGATGAACGCCGGCGCGGACATCGCCGCGGACGCATCCCGCTACTTCTTCATTCTGTACGCGCCGATGCTGTTCCGGGCGGTGAACATCGTCTACGGCACCTGCCTGCGCGCTGCCGGGGATACCCGCGCGCCGCTGCGGGTCAATCTGATGGTGAACCTCATCAACATCGTATTGAACTACCTGCTGATCTATCCGTCGAGGCCCGTGCAGCTGTTCAGCCTGAGCTTCACCATGCCGGGCGCGGGGCTGGGCGTGACCGGTGCGGCGCTGGCCAGCGCGATCGCCTTCACCTTCGGCGGAATCGGCATGGCGGCCGTGCTGTGGCGGCATCCGCTGATCTCGCCCAAGGGCACTTCTCTGCGACCGGACGGCAAAATCCTGCGCCCCTGCCTGAAGGTGGCCCTGCCCTGCGCGCTCCAGCGCTTCGGCACCTCCTTCGGCTATGTGGCCTTCGCCTCGATGATCAACGGCCTGGGCACCACCGCCATCGCCGCCCACTCCATTGCCAACACCGCCGAGTCGGCCTTCTACATTCCCGGCTACGGCATGCAGACCGCCGCCGCCACCCTCTCAGGCAACTGCTACGGCGCGCGGGATCCCCAGCGCATGAAGCGCCTGTGCCGAATGATGATCGCGCTGGAGGTTCTGCTGATGGCGCTGTCCGGCGGCACGCTGTTCCTCAGCGCCCGGGTGCTGATGGGCCTGTTCACGCCGGACGCGGCAGTCATCGATCTTGGTGCGCGGGTGCTGCGCATGGTGGCCGTCACCGAGCCGGTCTACGGTCTGGCGGTGATCCTGGAGGGCATCTTCCAGGGCGTAGGCGACACGAAGAGCGCGTTCTGCTTCAATCTGCTGGGCATGTGGGGCGTGCGCATTCTGGGCACATTTATTGCAATCCGCTTCTTCGGCGGCGGGCTCACCGCTGCCTGGGGCTGCATGATCGCCCACAACCTGCTGCTGGGCGCGCTGCTGCTGACCCGCTTCCTGCGCGGGAACTGGAACCCGCTCAAGCGCGAAATGAACCAGCTTCAGGAGGTTGCCCATGGAATTTGATCGCGAGGTGGAAAAGTCCCTCACCGGCTGCTTCCGCAAGACCATCTGGCGGCCCTTCATGTCCGCCGTCAAGGAGTACAAGCTCGTCTCGGAGGGCGACCGCATCGCGGTGTGCATCTCCGGCGGCAAGGACTCCATGCTGCTGGCCAAGTGCATGCAGGAGCTGAAGCGCCACAGCCCGCTGTCCTTTGAACTTACATTCATCTGCATGGATCCCGGCTACGCGCCGGAAAACCGCGCTCAGATCGAGAACAACGCCCGCCTGCTGGGCATCCCGCTGGTTTTTTTTGAAACGGACATCTTCGCCGCCATCGACGAAATGGACTGCAACCCCTGCTTCATGTGCGCGAAGATGCGCCGGGGCTATCTATACCGGAAGGCGCAGCAGCTCGGCTGCAACAAGATCGCGCTAGGCCACCACTTCGACGACGCGGTAGAGACGCTGATGATGAGCATGCTCTACGCCGGGCAGCTTCGCGGCATGCGGCCCCGGCTCAGGAGCGAGAGCGTGGAAGGAATCGAGCTGATCCGCCCGCTGTACAAGGTGCATGAAGTGGATATCATCGCCTGGCGGGAGCACTTCGGCCTGCGCTTTCTGGCCTGCGCCTGCCGCACCACGCGCAAGCTGGAGCTTCGCGCGGACGGCAGCGCGGATTCCAAGCGACTGGAGATGAAGGAACTGATCCGCCGCCTGGACGCGATCAACCCCGACGCAAGCCGGAACATCTTCCGCAGCGCCCACAACGCCGTGCTGGACAGCCTCAACGGCTGGAAGCAGGGCAGAGATATGCACACGCTGCTGGAGGAATTCGAGAATTGAAAGGGAGACGGTTCGATCTGAGCCGTCTCCCTTTGCTTATTCGGAATCCCGGCAGGAAAGAGCCTGCCGGGATTGATTGCTTTGCGGCGGGATGAGGGCATCCCGCCCTACGGTTATACGGAAGGCTGTCTCAAAGCATTCATCCTGTTTGAGACAGCCTCTTTGTTTGTTTATTCTACGGGAACGAGGCGAATCAGTGCAAAAGGCCCGACCACCTTTGCAGTTTCCGACGCAGCGTCCGTCTTCTCGCCTTCCTTCACAAATTCCAGTGTGAAGCAGGCCACGCCGTCCTCCACGGTGAAGGGAAGCTCAGTTTCCTCTCCCTTTTCGCCCTGGAGCAGCAGCGCATAGCCCTCCAGCAGCCCGGCGGGCAGGCTGAATTGCAGCTCGCCCTCGAGGATGAGCATCTGTCCGTCATTCTCAAAGCACAGGCTCATCAGCATTTCGCCGTTTTTGAGCGCGCCCATGCGCAGCACCAGGTTTCCGTTGGGAAGCGCACCCTCGGCGGCCACCACCGAAGTCTGCTCCACCAGCTCCAGACGGGAGCCGTCGTTCAGCTCGCCGGTGACAGGATCGATCCAGATCGTGCGTGCGCCCTTTCCCTTGCCTACGCTCAGGGATACGCGCGCCATTTCGCTGCGGGTCTTGCCGACATAGCCGCAGCCCTCGCGCAGGCAGGTCGCGCTGTTCGTGCCGTCGCCGTTGGGCTTCCACT
>CAMBWJ010000109.1 GCA_945871545.1 uncultured Clostridia bacterium
GGCGCAGACCGCGCAGGAGGCGCAAGCCCGCCGCGCCCCCAATTTCTGCGGAAAAAACCTCCTCCGGCCCGAAAACCTTCCGCATGGATCGGGACTGGCTGCGGGAAACTGAGAAGGAGGACGTGTATCTCACATCCCGGGATGGACTGCGGTTGCACGCATACCTTTTGCCCCAGGGGGAATGCCGCCGCTTTGTGATCGTCTGCCACGGCTACCGCGCCCACGCCGCCTCCACCGCTCACTACGCCCTCCACTTCTACGAGATGGGCTTCTCCCTGCTGCTGATCGACGCGCGCGCCCACGGCGGGAGCAAGGGGCGCAGCATCGGCATGGGCTGGCCGGAGCGCCTGGACGTGCTGGACTGGATCGGGGAGCTAAACCGGCGCTATGACGCGCCCCGAATCGCCCTCTTCGGCGTGTCCATGGGCGGGGCCACGGTGCTCAACGCCGCCGGGGAACCTCTGCCGGAAAACGTGAAGTGCGTCGTATCCGACTGCGCATACGTCTCCCTGAAGGACGAATTTCTCCACCAGCTGCGCGCGTTTTACCGCCTGCCAAGCTGGTTTCTCTACCTCTCCGATCCCATCTGCCGCCTCTTGGCAGGCTATTCCCCGCTGCGCGACGGCGACGGCTGCGCCCAGCTCGAGCGCTGCAAGCGCCCCGCGCTGCTGATCCACGGCGGCGCGGACGACTTCGTGCCGCCGGAGATGCTGGATCGCGCCTGGAATTCCATCCCGGGGCCGAAGGAGAAGCTCATCGTCCCGGGCGCAGGACATGCGGAGAGCGTCCTCGTCGATCCCGTGGGCTACTGGGAAGCGGTGGACGGCTTCCTGAAAAAGTACGCTTGACGCGGACAGCGTTCCGGAGATATAATAAATGTGGCAATATTGATAAAATCGCATTTCAGGAGGCCGAGCGTGCTGAACCACTACCTGATCGTCGATCAATCCGTGCTGCCCGATTACTTTCTCAAGGTGATCGAGGCCCGCAAGCTGCTGGAGAACGGAACCTACACCCAAGTGAGCGACGCCGCCCGGGCCGCAGGCATCTCCCGGAGCACCTACTACAAGTACAAGGACAAGGTGATGGAGCCCTCGCAGGTGGCGGTGGGCCGCACCGCCACGCTGATGCTGACCCTCTCCCACGAGGCCGGCGTGCTCTCCAGGGTGCTCAACGCCGTGTCCGGCTGCGGCGCAAACATCCTCACCCTGACCCAGAGCCTGCCCGTGCACGATCAGGCCAGCCTGATGCTCTCGGTGGACGTCTCCGGCATGCGCGCGTCCCTGGAGGAATTGACCCAAACCCTGGAGCAGACCGGCGGCGTGGAGAAGCTGCGCCTGGCTGCCCTCGAATAGACGCAAGGAGGATCCTATGAAGATTCATTTTTCTGCCGACAGCACCTGCGACGTCAGCCCCGAATTCCTCGCGCGCTACCCGGTGGAGATCCTTCCGCTGAGCGTGGAGCTGGAGGGCAAATTCTACCGCGACGGCGTGGATCTGACCCCCGACGAGATCATCAGCCGCGTGAATGCGGGCGCGGCCCTGCCCAAGACCTCCGCGATCAACGTGGAGGAGTACCGTGAGGCCTTCACCCGGGCGCTGGAGACCAGCGACGCGGTGATCCACTTCAACATCAGCTCGGACTTCTCCTCCTGCCATCAGAACGCCTGCATCGCGGCGGAGGGGCTGAACGTGTGGTGCATCGATTCCCGCAACCTCTCCACCGGAATCACCATGCTGCTGGCCGAGGGCTTTGACCGCGCCGAGGCCGGCATGGAGCCCGAGCAGATCGCCAGTGAGCTGCGCGCGCGCGTGGACAAGGTGGATGTTTCCTTCATCGTGGACCGGCTGGACTACCTGTACAAGGGCGGCCGCTGCTCCGCGCTGGCCATGCTGGGCGCGAACATGCTGCACATCCGCCCCTGCATCGAGGTCAGGGACGGCAAGATGGGCGTGTGCAGGAAGTACCGCGGCACCTACGAGCGTTGCCTCAGGCAGTACATCGCCGACCGCATGCGCACGAAGGACGACGTGAAGCCCCGGCGCATCTTCCTCACCCACACCGGCGTGGCCGCGCAGGCGGTGGAGGCCGTGCGGGAGATGGTGCTTCAGGAGGTTCCCTTCGCCGAGGTCTACGAGGTGCGCGCAGGCTGCTCCATCACCAGCCACTGCGGCGAAAACACCTTCGGCATCATCATGTATCACGAATAGGCAAAACTGCCAATTTCCCTCCAGCGACGCGCAGGCTGGATCGATGATTTCCAACAGCATTACAATCGACGTTTTCCATTCAGGTTCCTGATTTTTTCAGGAACCTTTCATAATTGCAAGAGCCCAAATTTATCCGATTTGCCGTCCCGCTTTGCTTTACCTCCTCTGCCCCTCATGTGCACATTTGCTCATTATTATTGACCATTTGTACAAAAAACGAAATCCACATAAATAATTATTGACTGTTGTGTTTCGCAGTGTTATAATAATCCCACATTCCGGTATACCGGAATATCGCATGCGTTGTCGGATATTTCACTTGCAGGCTTTGCGTGATAGGAGGCGCGCGATTCGGGGTACTCGCGGAAAACCAAGTAACAACGAGAACGGAAGTTTCATCAACAATGATACGGAGGAGAAAGAATTATGAAGTATATTTGCAGCATTCTGTTGATACTCGCGCTGGCTCTTTCCGGAAGCGTATTTGCTGAAATGGAAATCCAGGAATTCCCGGCATCCGCCGATATGTATGCCATGCTCGATCTGAGCAAGCCGTACCAGACGGTAATCAGCGGGCTGTTCCATCAGGACATCATCAATCAGGATGCAGGCATTGAGCGCGAATGCTATGTTTACATCGGCGCATCGAACCATCAGCAGGAAGCAAACGTCACCCTGATCCCCGATTCCAGCGTAGATGCCGTTACCTTCCTGGAGACCTCCGGATGGAAGGACATCGCTGACGAGCAGGGTCTGATCCTGATCATCGCACAGAGCGAAGCGGGCGGTTGGGATATTGAAAAGGATCTCGCATACATCAACCAGCTGTGGACAACCACCCATGTCCGCTATTACTACAACGCCCAGAAGCATAACAGCTATGCACTTGCCTATGGCGATGCGGCAACGCTGGGACAGATGTGGGCGATGCAGGCCGTCGCGCCGCAGAAGCTGGTTTCCGTGGCAACCTTCGGCAATTTCGAAGTAGATCCCGCATTCATTGCAGAAACCTCCGCAGGTACGACCCGCGTAGAGGGCGTATCCGTTGGCGATATTGAGATGCCCATGTGGTGCTTCGTCAGCGAAGTAACCGAAAACACCCAGGCCGTCATCGATCATTGGAACGCTGCCAACAACGTCAAGGACGAGGTTCTGTATCTGGCAGATGGCACGGCGGTTTACAGCGCCAGAACCGAGACGCTGGAGAACACCGTCAATGATGAAAAGCACCTTGCGCAGACCCGCGTAAGCGTGACCGAGGATGCCGGAGACTATGCAAACGTGGAGCGCAACCGTCAGGTATGGGACTTCCTCTCCTCCGTAATCCGCCCGGTCGGATTCGCCAACAACCAGCTGCATCCCGCACGCACGGTTGAGGAATGGGGCGCGGAGATCCGCGAGCTTGAGGTTGCCGGCGTAAACCGCTACTGGGTTGAATACGTTCCCACGAAGCTGTACGAGACCGAGGACGGCAAGGTTCCGATGGTGGTCATGTTCCATGGCAACAATCAGGGCGCCGAGACCTATCTGGCAAACAGCCAGGCAATCCGCATGGCGGAGGACAGGGGCATCATCATGCTCATTATGACCGGCGCACTCTATCACGACGAGAAGCAGATGCCCAATCCCATGTGGAACCTGCTCGGCGCCGAGGACAAGTTTGATGACTACGCCTACGTGCGCGCGGCAATCGAAGATGCGGAAAGCCGCCTCCCGGTGGATACCTCCCGCGTGTACGCAATGGGTCTGAGCTATGGCAGCGTTGCGGCGCAGTCCTTCAGCGTTGAGATGAGCGATCTGTTCGCAGCCTGCGCACCCACCAGCCGCAACTACACGCAGGATCGCACCCGCGTGGAGATCGCCTCCCTCGCCGAAACCGACACGCTGATGCCGCTCTTCCTGATCAACGGCGATTCCGAATCCTACGAAACTGCCTACGATGCGGAAGAGACCATCGCCACCGTCAGCTCCTGGCTGAAGGCCAACGGTCTGTCCGAAACGATGGCCGATGCGGAAACCGGCTATTATCAGGCGGGCGGCTGGCGCGTCTGGACCTTCGCAAATGCGGCAGGCATTCCGCTTGTCCAGTATGGCCTGAGCGAGGGTCGCATCCACACCACTGTATTGGACGAACTCTACTATCAGTATGATTCCTTCCTCTCCAAGTGGTCCCGCGGCGAAGATGGCACAACCTACTATATGGGCACTGCCGTCTCCAAGTAAAGCCAATCAACAAATGGAGGATGTCTCAAAACGTGACACCCTCCATTTGTTTTCTATTGCTTCTGTTTTCCGGAGCACCTCATGGCGCACAGATCATATTCCCTTCGTTCCATCATCGCGGGTGAGCTTGTGCACCCAGCCGTAGCCGTTGACGCGGATGGCAGCGGGAATGCACTTGAGGAACTGATCGAGGTTCACGCAGACGATCACCGCGATGGCCGGCCAGTGCCACACCAGTCCGCCCAGCCATGCCAGCGGGATGAAGGTGCAAATCGCCACCGTGTCCAGAATCAGCACGAAGCGCGTATCTCCACCGCCGCGGATGATGCCCGTGTTCACTGGCATCTGGTAGGACATGCCCACCAGCACCGCCGCCTGAATCAGCATATAGGCATTGGCCAGCGCGCAGGTCTCCCGGGAGATCGTACCCGCATACACGCCCAGCAGCGGAATGCGGATGAGCAGCATGAGCGCGCCCAGCGCGATACCGACGCCGATGAAGATCAGCTGCAGGGTGCGCGTGTACTCCTTCAGGCGAGGCATGTCGCCCTCACCCACGGTCTTGCCGATGAGCACCGACGCCGCCGAGGATGCGCCCACCGCCGTGACCTTCAACAGCAGAAACACCGTGTTGGAGATCGACTGCGCGGCGATGGCGTATTCGTCCATGTGCCCCAGGATCACCGTCTGCATGGCGTTGGCGATGCCCCACAAAAAGGCCGCGCCCAGCGTGGGCAGCGACACCAGGATGAAGTCGCGCGCCAGGCCGGCATTCTTATTCAGCAGGTTCCGCAGCCGCAGGCCCAGCTTTTTGTCCCGCAGCACGTAGATTCCCACTACAAGAAATTCCACCACGCGGGCGGTCAGCGTGCCGATGGCCGCGCCCCGCGCACCCATTTCCGGCGCGCCCAGATGGCCGCCGATGAGCAGGTAGTTGATGCCCACGTTGATGATCAGCGACAGCACCGACACCCGCAGCGCAATCTTGACCGACTCCACCACGCGCATCGTGCTCAGCAGCACCGCTGTCAGGGCAAAGAACAGGTAGCTGAAGCGGATGATCTTCAGATAGGCCACGCCCTCGGCCACATATTCAGCCTGATCCGTGAAGATGCGCAGCGCACCCTCGGGGAAGATGCTCACCAGCGCAAACAGGATCAGCGCCAGCGCGATCTCCAGCCGCACGCCGATGGCCGCAATGGAGCGGATCTCCCCCAGCCTGCGCTGACCCCAGTACTGGCTGCCCAGCACGATCAGTGCGTTGCCGATGGCGTACACCAGCTGCTGATACACGAACTGAATCTGGTTCACCGCCGCCACGCCGGACAGCGCCGCCTGGGAATAGGTGCCAAGCATCAGGTTGTCCGCCAGGTTCACGCTCAGAATCACGGCCTGCTCCAGCATCAGCGCCACGCACAGCCGCAGAAAGGTCTTGTAAAACGCACGGTCCTTGGTAAACATTGCTCTTTCTTCCTCCCGTTTCCAGGGGAGAGCTTACCACAGGAATATGAAATCTGCAAGCGGGATGGAGAAATGTTGAACCCGGAAGTTGACAGTCGATCGTGGATCATGATATAATAACGGCAGGAAGGGATGACGCTTGTGGTAGAGCTTCTCCCCTCTCGTTGAGATGAGCCGCCTACCAGTTGTCGCTGGATGGCGGCATTGCTTTTTTACTTATGGGTTCCGTTGTGAACGGAGTTCTCCAGCCCCAATCCTTCTTGATGTTTCCCTCCGGCTCTGTTATAATGGAACTGTTCTTCCCGAACGACTGCACATCCGAAGGAGAGACAGATTCATGAACCAAAAACCCAAGCTGATCGTCATCGCGGGCACCAACGCCTCCGGCAAGAGTGGTCTGGGCGTGGAGCTGGCGCGCAGGTACGGCGGCGAGATCGTCTCCGCCGACTCCCGCCAGGTGTTTCAGGGCTACGACCTGGGCAGCGGCAAGATCACGCCCGAGGAGATGAAGGGCGTTCCCCACCACCTGATCGACGTCTGCAAGTCCAACGACTTCTTCTCCATGCACGACTTCCAGCGCCTGGCCTATGAGGCCATCGACGGCATACTCGCGCGCGGCAAGGTTCCCTTCCTGGTTGGCGGCACGGGGCTGTACATCGCCTCGGTCACCGAGGGCTACGTCATGAGCGACCGCATGCCCGACCTGGCCT
>CAMBWJ010000110.1 GCA_945871545.1 uncultured Clostridia bacterium
CGCATCTCGTCGCCGTAGACCTTGGGCACCGCGACCCGCTTGCCATCCTTCCAGGCGCGCTCGACGATCTCCCAGGTGCGCACCTCCTGATTGTAGGGCAGGTAGGCGTAGATGGCCCGGGCCTGCCTGTATTCCTCCGTCTCGTACAGCTTTTCCGCCAGATTGCGGCTGTAGGCGGCGATCTCCGCGTCCGCCATCGCGCGCTTCTTCTGGCCGATCTCCCTGCGGAGCGCCTTCTTATCCAGCATAGTATCACCTTACAAAAAAGGGAGAGGAACGCGCCTCTCCCGGAATCGGAGTCCGGTACAATTGCGACCGGATGAAAATTGTGAAGGGGGATGCTTCCCCCTTCACAGAAGTGCAATTACATCAGCGGCTCCATGCCGAGCACCGGATGACCCTTCTCGGTCAGGAAGGCGTAGAGCTCTTCCATATCCTCGGTGATGGTCTCATCGGCGATCATGTCGGTGAAGTTGTCGATGCCATAGAGCTCCTTGGCGGTCTCGTTCAGGTTGTCGGCGACCTGATCCTTCAGCGCCTTCGGCAGCCAGACGATGCGGCCCGGGCCGCCCTCAGCCTTCATGAACTTCTTGGAGGAGATGAAGTGCTTGCCGTGGCCCATGAAGCCGGGGGTCTGCACGCCGCCGCCGGTCATGGAGGCCATCTCGGAGAAGCTCATGCCCAGAGGCGTCATGCCGGCATGCTCGCGGTTGACGATGACCACGCCGTTGGACAGGGGCTCGATGCCGCAGATGCACTCGAAGCAGCCGCAGGAGGTCATCGGGTCCTCCATGATGGAGTACAGGGTGACGTGCTCCAGCGCGCCGTGAGAGTACTGGTTCACGGCCTCGTCCACGTCCTCGTAGCGGCCGACAACCTCGTCGATCGGGCGGGACTTGGGAACGATCTGGCAGGGACCCTGGGGATCCAGCTCGTTGGTCGCCTTGGCGTCCAGCCAGGAGACCGCGCCGCACAGGCCCAGACGCTCGGGGGTGACGATGCACACGTGAGACGGGGAGAAGGCCTGGCACAGGATGCAGGTGTAGAACACGTCGACGGACTCGTCGGTGAGGGTCTTGAGGCGCTCGTCGCGCTTGTCGAAGACGTGGTTGCCCATCTCGCGCATCTCCTTGACCTTCTCGGGATCGGTGTAGATGCGAACCTGGCACTTGTCGACAACTGCGTCGAAGTCGCTCTTGATCTTGGCGTAGAGCACCTCGCCGATGTGGCGGGCACGGAAGCCAGCCTCATAGGCGGCGTCGCTGACGCGGATGCGGATCATGTCGCGCTGACCGGTGTGCATTACGCCCTCGATGCAGTTCAGCCAGGAGTGGAACTTACGCTCCATGACGCCCTCGAAGTCGGTCTGCATGTTCTTGCCGGCGACGTCCACGATGTAGGCGATCGGAATCTTGGAGCCGAACTCGAATGCGTCGAAGTCGGGGCCTTCCACGGTAATCTTGTGATCTTCGATCTCGTGGGCGTCCTTGGTCTGCACCAGCTCGATGCAGTCCACGCGAGAGCCGTCCATTTCGATCTGCATGGCCTTGCGGCGGATGATTTCGCCCTCGAATGCGGAGGAGAAGGCCACGGGGATGTCGATGTTGGTGACCTTGATCTTGATGCCGCGGGCCTCAAGGGAGGTCTCGATCCAATCCTGGGTGTTGGTGTTGATAATCAGGGACTTCGGAACGGCCCACATGTCCTCGGTATCGTTGGTGATGACCGGGAAGCCCAGCTTGATGGCGCCGGCGCCGCAGGCGACGGTGATGTCATTGACCGGAGCGTAGGCGTTGACGAAGGCGTTGATGCGGTCGAAGGTGTAGCGATGGAAGGCGTCCGCGTCGCCGGGCTCGGTGGCGCCGAAGATCATCGTTGCACGGGTGACCAGGGAGATGACGTGGCCGACGGACCAGATGTCGTTGCCGACGGGAACCACGCGCACCGGGAAGCCGGTGGCCATGCCAGCCGCGTGAATCTGATCGATCACGCCGCCGATCATGAATACGAAGATACCGCGGGACTGATAGCCCTTGACCAGCTCAACGGCTTCCTCCTGGGAGGGTGCGGGGCCGATGATGACCACGAAGCCGGGGATGTCCTTGGTGACCAGCGGAACGCCCAGCTCGCGCACCTCAGCGTCGGAGAAGTGGCCGTGGTACTGGGTTCCCTCGTAGGGAGCGGGATTGCGAGCGTACTTGCAGGCCTCGATGACCTCAGCGCAGCAAGCGGTGGCAACGCCGGAGTCGAAGATGGACTTGGTGCGATACTCGCGGCCCATCATGGCGCGCAGCTGCGCCAGAGCTTCCTTCAGCTCGCCCAGGGTGGTGACCTTCTTGCCCAGGTAGGCATAGATGCAAGCGAGGAAATACGCGGTGTCGGGCATCGTCATGGGGGCGCTCTCGCCCAGCTCAGCAATTACCTGATTCAGCTCCGATTCAGCCTTGAAATACATCTCATCGGAACCGCGGAATACTCTGTCAAACAGACCCATCTATGTTCTCATTCCTTTCATGTATCATTTCTTCTCGTTGTCGATGCGATCCTTGATCGCCCGAATTTCTTCAACGGCCTTCGCGCTCACATCGAAGGGGGAGATGCCGCGGCGGTCCGCGTCGATCACCTCTGCGTTGTAGTGAATCATGCCCAGCAGCGCGTCCTCGGGGATGCGGCTGCGGAGGAAGGCCTCGTCGTCCTCGTCGCGAACCTTGTTGGCCACCACGCGCACGCGGGTGATGCCCAGGTCGGCGGCCAGCTGCTTGACCTTTTCATAGGTCTGGATGCTGCGCGCGCCCGGCTCAATCACGACGATGAACTGATCCATCATGCTCGCGGTGCCGCGGCCCAGGTGCTCCAGGCCAGCCTCCATGTCCATGATGACCACATCGTCCTTGCGGAAGATGAGGCTGGACAGGATGGCCTTGAGCATCACGTGCTCGGGGCACACACAGCCGGAACCGCCGGTTTCGACCGTGCCCATCACCAGCAGCTTTACGCCGTTGATCTCCTTGGCGTAGGCGTCCGGGATGTCGCTCACCTGAGGGTTGAGCTTGAAGAACTTGTTCAGGCTGTTTGCACCCGTGCGCTCCTCAACCAGCTTGCGCATCTTGGAGATCGGAACGATGGAGTTGACCTCCTCCTCCGAAAAGCCCAGCGCGAGGCCGAGGTTGGCGTCCGGATCGACGTCCGCCGCCAGCACGGTGCGTCCTTCGCTTGCGTACAGTCGAGCGAGGGTGGAGGCAAATGTGGTCTTGCCCACGCCGCCCTTGCCTGTAATCGCAACTTTCATAGTGCAAAGATCCTTTCAGCTTTGATTCGGGGATCAGATGCCCAGCGCGGCGCGCTTGGCTTCGATCGTTTCGATCATGCGATCGCCCAGCTTCTCGATGTCCAGCTCGACGACGAACTTCGCGCCGACCCAGTCCTCGACCTCGCCCTGCAGGAGGTTGACAACCTCGGAGCCGCCCTTGGTGTAGGGATCGACGCCCAGGAAGGTCTCGATGCCGGTGGCGACAACGTAGTTGCCGATGGAGACAGCCTTCTCAGACATGTACTCCGGCGCGCAGCCGACGACCGGAACCTGAGGAATATCGACGCCCCAGTCCTTGGCGATGTCAGCGGCGAGAATCATCATACGGGAAATATCAACACAGGAGCCCATGTGCAGGATCGGCGGGATGTCGACCAGCTCGCACACGCGCTTGAGGCCCTCGCCGCACAGCTCCTTGGCTTCCTTGCTCAGCAGACCTGCCTTGGCGGCGGCCTGGGCGGAGCAGCCGGAGACGATGACGATGATGTCGTTGGCGATGAGCTTCTTCATCAGCTCGATGTGGGCGGTGTCGGGGCGAACCTTCGGGTTGTTGCAGCCGACCATGGCGACCGCGCCGCGCAGCACGCCGGACTTGACGCACTCGATCAGCGGCTTGGTGGTGCCGGTCTCGTCCACGTGGGAGTTGGTGACGCCGTCCAGGCACTTCTTGATGGCTTCGACGGAGTAGCCGACGGTGGCGTTGGTCTTGAGCTGCGGGATGTTCACAAGCTCCGGCTTGCGGTTCTTGAAGTTGCGGACGGCCATCTCCACGATCTTCTTCGCGTTCTCGCCGGCGGTGTCCTCATGGAACTCGATGAAATCGGAGTCGGGCATGCGGGCGATGGGGGAGGTGGTCACGAACTTGGTGTGGAAGCACTTGGACAGCGGGCCAAGGGCGGGGAAGATGCACTGCACGTCCACGACGATGGCTTCGCAGGCGCCGGTCAGAACCACGTTCTCCTGGGAGAGGAAGTTGCCGGCCATGGGGATGCCGTGACGCATGGCGACCTCGTTGGAGGTGCAGCAGACGCCGGCGATGTTGATGCCCTTCGCGCCCATCTCCTTGGCCAGAGCGACCATCTCGGGATCCTGGGCGTAGAACACGATCATTTCAGACAGCGACGGGTCGTGGCCGTGGACGATGATGTTGACCATGTCCTCTTCCATGACGCCGATGTTGGCGGTGGTGTCCACCGGCTTCGGAGTGCCGAACAGCACGTCGGAGAACTCGGTGCCCATCATGGATCCGCCCCAGCCGTCGGACAGGCCGGCGCGCAGGGACTGGCGGACCAGTGCCTCAGGCAGGGAGGAGCAGCCCATGTGGGTCATGTGCAGGGACTGGGAGACCTCGCGGTCGATGGCGCGGGGCTCGATGCCCTCGTTTGCCCAGACCTGCTGACGGGCTTCAGGCGCGCGCTTCAGGAAGCGCTGGGTGCCGAAGGGCTTGCCGTACTCCATCAGGCCGGTCTCGGCGACCTCGTGGGCGACGTCGTAGATGTCGCGGCCCTCGGTCTCGATGCCCCATTCCTTGGCGATGCGGCAGAGCTTCTCGGGATCCTTCACCTGATAGTTGCCGCCCTCCTTGGAGGCGTACAGGGTGTGGCAGATGCTGCGGCCATGGTCGGAGTGGGTGGCGGCGCCGCCGGCGGTGAAGCGCAGGTAGTTGCGGGCGACGATGCCGTTGGCGTCGCAGCCGCAGATGCCGCGGGGGGACTTCGGAGTGATGCGGCAGGGGCCCATCGTACAGATGCGGCAGCAGATGCCCTCCTCGCCGAACTTGCAGTGAGGAGTCTGGTTCTTCACGCGCTGCTGCCAAGTGTCAGCTCCAACCTTCTTCGCCGTTTCCAGCAAAGCGTCGGTTGCCGCTTCCATCTGCTCAATCGTGATAAAGGTCTTATTCATTTCCATCAGAGCTTCTTCCTCCCAAAGATTATTTGGTGAAACAAATGCCAGCCGTGTATCGCTTCGGAGCGAAAGCATGGCCCTTGCGGAGCTACCCTTCCGCAACGATGCTTCCGAACCACTCGGGTTCTGACACGGCGCAAAAACCCGATCATGGATACTATTATTTTATCAAATGTAAACAACAAAGTCAATGCCATAAACCACCGGGGGGCTTATTTAACAACAGAATTTGCAGGAAAGATTTCACAATTCCAACATATTTCTTCGCGGAAAACGCTTTCCGTGCGCCGGGCACGTGCTCAAATTGATTTTTTGCGACATTTTTCATAAATGATGCATTTACATTTCGCGCCCGGGCGTGTATAATAACAGCAGAGCATAGAATTGCGGAGGTTATGAAATGAAAAAGCTGTCTGTTAAGAAGGATGTTCGCTGCATGGCGTGCCTGAGCTGTGTGCTGGCCTGCTCCGAGGCGTTCTATAAGGTGCGCGATCCGCGCAAGTCCTGCATCCAGATCGTCGAGAAGAACGGCGAGCCGAAGGTCAATTCCTGCCTGCAGTGCGGCAAGTGCATGCGCACCTGCGAACACGACGCCATCACCCGGAACCCCAAGGGCGTGTACATGATCAACAAGAAGAAGTGCGTCGGCTGCGGCAAGTGCGTCGAAGCCTGCCCGATGAAGGTCATGGTGCTGGAGAACGACACCGCCTCCAAGTGCATCGCCTGCGGCATCTGCGCCAAGGCGTGCCCGATGGAAGTGCTCGAGATCATCGAGAACGACAAGTAAGTCCATCGAACCAAAGGGGAGAGCCGCTTCACTGCGAAGCGGCTCTCTTCTTTGCGTATAAAAACAGCGCTCTCCGAATTGAAGAGCGCTGCATTTGTATGGGTCTTGACCGGTCAGCCAACGGTCGCGCCGGTGTAGGTTTCGGGCGCTGCATCCTCCTCCGCGCCGTCATCCAGGGCCGCGCCGAGATCGAAGTTCTGGAACTCCTCGTCGGTCTGGGCCTCGTCCGCCGCATCGGCCTCGTTGGCCGCGTCGAAGGCGGTGCTGTTCGCCGATGCGAAGGGATCGGCCTCAGTCACGCTGGAAACCTTGCCCTTGGTCACGGTGAAGCGGTCGCCCAGCTCGTGATAGGAGTAGGCGGTGCCCTCTGCGGTCTTGTAGTAGATGATCAGGCCCAGACTGTAGTCGCCGTCGGCAAACTTCGCCACGCTGAAGATGGTGGAGAAGTCGGTGTTGGCGGCGTTCTTGCAGATGGCGTCGCTGTGGTCCACGCCGCTGACGCCGGCCTCCATGGTGCCCTTGTAGGCACGCTGCTTGCCGCTTGCGTCGTTGGTGACGATGACGAAG
>CAMBWJ010000111.1 GCA_945871545.1 uncultured Clostridia bacterium
AGGACTCGAACCCTCAACAAAGGTTTTGGAGACCCACGTGTTACCATTACACCATGCCCCTATGTTCTCTCGAACAGGATTCATTATACAGGAAATCCGCAGTTTTGTCAATACCCAAGTTTCCATTCTTCGACTTTTGTTTGCGTCGCCTGTACGCACCCGTGTGATGGTCTGGGCTGCGCCTGTCCGAGAGAATTGCGCCATTTTAACCACTGCTCATGTTTTTATCCCATAATTTAAAACCCGTTCAATTGTGCGATGGCGCGCGGCGCGGTATAATGCAGTCAGCAGGGGCCTCTGCCGATTTGAATTCAGGAGGAAAGAGCGATGTCCATGAATCAGGTGATCCAGCGGCGGCGCAGGGAGCTGGGCATGACCCAGGAGCAGGTGGCGCAGGCGCTGAACGTGACCGCACCGGCGGTGAACAAGTGGGAGAAGGGCGCGACCTGCCCGGACGTGAGCCTGCTGGCCCCGCTGGCGCGGCTGCTGAAGATCGATCTCAACGAGCTGCTGTGCTTCCGGGAGGAGCTGACGGCGGAGGAGATCGCCCGCTTCTCCGGCGAGCTGGTGGAGGCCGTGCGCAGGGATGGCCTGGCGGCGGGCTTTGCGCTGGCAGCAGAGGAGCTGCGGCAGTATCCCCGCTGCGACACACTGCTGTTCCAATGCGCGGTTTCGCTGGAGGGCGCGGCGATGCTCTACGCCGACGGCGATGCGCGCGAAGCCTGCGACGCACAGCTGGACGCGTGGTACGAGCGTTGCGCCGTCTGCGAAGACGAGAGCGTCCGCAGGCGGGCGATCTACATGCTGGCCGGGCGCTACCTGCGCCGGGACGACGCGGCAAATGCCCAGCGCATGCTGGATCTGCTGCCCGAGGAACCGCCGATGGACAAGCGGCTGCTTCAGGCCCGGATCCACGTCCAGCAGAACCAGATGGAGGAGGCGGGCATGGTCGCCGCACAGGCGCTGCTGCGCTGCCTGAACGAGGCGCAAAGCTTTCTTTGGCAGCTCATCGACATTGAGCGCAGCAGCGGCAATCCCGACGCTGCAGAAGAAATGGCCCGGCTTTCATCCGAGATGACCCGTCGCTTCGGCCTGTGGGACTACAACGCGGCGGTGGCTCCACTGAACCTGGCCCTGGAGCGCCGCGACGCAGCGGAGAGCCTGCGTCTGCTGCGGCAGCTGCTGGATGCGGCGGCAAAGCCCTGGCGGCCTGGGGACACGCTGCTGTTCCGACGGCTGGACGACGGCCGACCGGCTGCGGACATGCGGCCCATGCTGGACATGCTGCTGCGGAGCCTGGAGAGCGACCCCGCCTACGATTTTCTGCGTGCGGAGCCGGAGTTCAACGCGCTGATCGCGGAGCATTCCTCGCAATCCAAGCTGTGACATGTGAAGCGCCGCAGGCGAAATACCTGCGGCGCTCGGTGTATTCAGTCCATCGTATAGCTTCCGTCCCCATTCGCGCGAAGCTCCGTGCGATAGAAGGCGGTGAGGCCGCGCACCATGTGCTCCACGTCCCGCGCACCGGCGGTCTCGTAGCTGGAGTGCATGGCCAGCTGGGCGAGGCCGATGTCCACCGACGGGATGGACACGTGCGCGCCGGAAATGTTGCCCAGCGTGGAGCCGCCCAGCATGTCCGAGCGGTTGGCGAAGTGCTGCACCGGCACGTCCGCACGGCGGCAGATCTCGCCGAAGACTGCCCGGCTCACGCCGTCGGTGGTGTACTTCTGGTTGGCGCTCTGCTTGATTACAATTCCGCCGTTCATCAGCGGGCGGTTTCCTGCGTCGGACTTCTCCGGGTGGTTCGGATGCAGCGCGTGGGCGTTGTCGGCGGAGACCATGAAGCTGGAGGCCAGTGCGGCGTGCAGCGCCTCGCCGTCCGCGCCCAGGCCCTCCGCGATGCGGCCGATCACGTCCGAGAGGAAGGTGGAGTCCGCGCCCTGGCGCGTGCCGCTGCCCACCTCCTCGTTGTCAAAGACGCAGCAGAGCTTGATGTGATCGCTCTCCCCCGCCTCCAGCAGCGCCCACAGGCTGGTGTAGGCGCACTCCAGATCGTCAAGTCTCGGCGCGGAGATGTAACAATCCTCCTGGCCCCAGAGCCTCGGCTCCATGCGGTTGTAGAGGTAGAGGTCCCGCCCGAGCACGTCCTCCGGTGAAACGCCCGCAATCTCCGCCACCTCGGCCTCGAAGCGGCCCTTCGCGGAGACGTCGCCGTAGAGGGGCAGCATGTCCACCTGCGCGTTGAGCTTGCAGTTCTCGTTTACGTCCCGCTGCATGTGGATGGCCAGGTTGGGAATCAGCGCCGCGTCGCGCCCGAAGTCCACCAGTCGGCTCTCCACGCCCTGCGGCGTGCGCACCAGCACCCGCCCGGCGATGCCCAGCGGACGGTCCAGCCAGGTATTCATAATCATGCCGCCGTAGCGCTCGGTGTTGAGCTGCACGTAGCTGCCCTGCACCTCCACCTCGGCGCGCTCCTTGATGCGAAACACCGGGCTGTCGCTGTGGCTGGCCACGATCTGCATCGGCGCGAAGCCCTTCTCCGGCAGTGTGAAGGCGATCACGCTGGACTGGTTCCGCGTGACAAAGTAGCGTCCGCCGGGCGCAATGCTCCAGCGCGCGCACTCCTTTAGCTCCGCATAGCCCGCACCGCGCAGCATCCCGCACAGCGCATCCACCGCGTGAAAGGCGCTGACGGACTTCCTGAGAAAGCCCATCAGGCCGTCGATCCGATTCTCCATACCGATCTCCTCCGCTCGTACACTTGAATTTCTGCTTTCATTATAAGTCCCCGCGCGCGCTTTTTCCAGAGTCCAATGTTAAAAATTCAGTTGACAGCGTGCGGGGCATTTTCTATAATATAGATGGAATGATTTGCGCGCAAGGCGGCGCTCATGGAGGATATAAATATGAAGAGATCCCAGGAACACGAACTTCGCAAGAAATGCAACAACATCGACGCGCTCTGCGGCTTCAAGGATTACATCTACAACGATGGCCCGTCCCGGGGCCTGCGCGCCTTCGATCTGAAGAATGGCCGCAATCTGGAAATGACCCTGCTGGCGGATCGCGGTCTGGACATCCCCTGCCTCTCCTACAAGGGAATCAACATCGGCCTGACCAACAAGGTGGGCATTCGTTCGCCCTACCTCTTCCAGGAGGACGGCGCTTCGGGCTTCCTGAAGCAGTTCAACGGCGGCATGCTGACCACCTGCGGCATCACCTACAGCGGCGCTGCGGGCGTGGACAACGGCAAGGCGCTGGGCCTGCACGGCCCGATGAACAACATCCCCGCCGAGCAGGTGAGCGCGTCCATCGAATACGAGGGCGACGAGCGGGTGATCCGCGTGCGCGGTCAGGTGCACGAGGCAGAGGTCTTTGGCACCGACATGCTGATGAAGCGCTGCTACACGCTGGAGACCGAGCGCGATATCGTACATATCCACGATGTGGTGACCAACCAGAGCTTCGAGAAGCAGCCGGTGATGCTGATCTACCACATCAACTTCGGCTATCCCATGCTGGACGCGGGCGCAAAGGCATACTTCAGCGCGGACAAGGTCACGCCCCGCACCGAGTTTGCCGCCCAGGGCATGGGCAACTACTTCGAGATGGAGGAGCCCGGCTGCGGCCGCGACGAGCAGTGCTACTACCACACCGAGCAGCCCACCGAGGGCGAGGCCTTCGCCATGCTGCACAACGAGAAGCTGGGCCTTGCCGCCATCATCCGCTTCGACCAGAAGGTGTTCCCGCTGATGTGCCAGTGGAAGTGCATGCGCGCGGGCGAGTACGCGCTGGGTCTGGAGCCCACCACCAGCGGCGTGGTAAACCGCTCCGAGGCCCGCGAGCTGGGCAACCTGACGTACCTGGAGAGCGGCGAATCCCGGGAGTACAACGTGTCCATCGAGCTGACGGAGGATCCCGCCGTCATCGAGCACTACAAGTCCATCGCACACAAGGAATAAGGGGGAAGCGCCATGTCCGGACCGGCAATCCTCATCTACAACATGGACAATCCGCGCAAGCTGAAGCTGATGTTCATCTGTTCCCAGCTGAAGCTGCGCATGATCAGCGTGCCGAAGGCGGATTACAACCAGCCCGTGGGCGCGCTGGTGGGAATGCACCGGCGCGTTCCCGGGGAGTATACCGGCGACGGCTTCTCCGAGGAGATGCTGGTGATGGTCAACTTCTCCAACCCGCTGCTGAACGCCTTTCTGGGCGCGCTGCGGCAGAACCGCCTGCCGGGCCTCGCCCTGAAGGCGGTGCTCACGCCCAGCAATTCCGAGTGGGACTCCGTGAAGCTGCACGACGAGCTGCTTCAGGAGCACCTCCGCATGCACGGCGGGAAAAAGTAAACTTAAGCGCCGTCCATCGAATCCGGTGGGCGGCGCGAATCTCTGATTCAAACCATGGGAGGACAGCCATGCGCGTCACAACCCTGTGCTACATTGAACAAAATGGAAAATATCTGATGCTGCACCGCGTCAAGAAGGAGAACGACGCCAACCGCGACAAGTGGATCGGCATCGGCGGCGGCCTTGAGAGCGGCGAGACGGTGGAGATGTGCCTGCTGCGGGAGGTGCGGGAGGAGACGGGCCTGACCCTCACCCGCTATCGCTACCGCGCGGTGATCGACTTCCGCTCCGACGAATGGGAGGACGAGCAGATGCACCTCTACACCGCCGACGGCTTCACCGGCCAAATGACCGACTGCGACGAGGGCGAGCTTCAGTGGGTGGACAAGGCACATCTTCTGGATCTGCCCCACTGGGAGGGCGACCGCATCTTTCTGGAGCTGCTGCAGCAGGATGCGCCCTTCTTCCACCTCGTTCTGGAGTACCGGGGCGAGGAATTGGCGCGCGCCGTGCTGAACGGAGAGGAGCTTGCGCGATGAAATCCATACGCGACATCTACAAGATCGGCCGCGGCCCCTCCAGCTCCCACACCATGGGGCCGGAGCGCGCCTGCCGCATCTTCCGCGATGAGCATCCCGACGCCGCCAGCTTCGAGGCCGTGCTGTACGGCTCGCTGGCCAAGACTGGCCCTGGCCACGGCACCGACCGGATCATCCGGGAGACCCTCGCTCCCCTGCCCTGCGCGGTGCGCTTCGATCTGGATACGAGCGACCTGCCCCATCCCAACACCCTGGATCTGATCGCCCTGGACGCTGGCGGCGCGGAGTGCGGACGCATGCGCGTGTATTCCGTGGGCGGCGGCGACATCGAGATCGAGGGCCAGCCGTTCTCCGAAGCGGCCCCGGAGATCTATCCCCACAAGAGCTTTCACGAGATCGCGGAGTACTGCATGGCCCGCAACCTGCGCCTGAGCGCCTACGTGGAGGAATTTGAAGGGCCGGAAATCTGGGACTTTCTGCTTCAGGTCTGGACGCAGATGTGCGAGAGCATCCGCGAGGGCCTGACCCATCGCGGCACGCTGCCCGGCGGGCTGAACGTGGAGCGCAAGGCCCAGTTCCTCTACAACCAGCGCCACATCGACGAGCGCCCGGAGACCCGGGAAAACCGCATCGTGTGCGCCTACGCCTTCGCCGTCAGCGAACAGAACGCCGGGGGCGGCACGGTGGTCACCGCGCCCACCTGCGGCTCCTGCGGGGTGGTGCCTGCGGTGCTGAAGTACATGCAGGAGGAAAAGAACCTGCCCGACCGCGCGGTGCTGCGCGCACTGGCCGTGGCCGGACTGATCGGCAATCTGGTGAAGGAGAACGCCTCCATCAGCGGCGCGGAGTGCGGCTGTCAGGCGGAGATCGGCACGGCCTGCTCCATGGCCTCCGCCGCGCTGGCGGAGCTGTTCGAGATGGGCGTGGATCAGATCGAGTACGCCGCCGAGGTTGCGCTGGAGCACCACCTGGGCCTGACCTGCGACCCCATCTGCGGTCTGGTGCAGATTCCCTGCATCGAGCGCAACGCCGTGGCCGCGATGCGCGCCATCAACAACCTGCGCATCTCCAACTTCCTCACCGCCACCCGCAAGATTTCCTTCGATATGGTGGTGGAGACCATGTACCAGACCGGGCGCGACCTGAACCACATCTACCGGGAGACCGCCGAGGGCGGCCTCGCCAAGCTGTACAAATAGGAGATGAAACCCAATGCGATGCAGTTGTCATGAGTGCGGCACCTACATGAACCAGTCCGAGGGGCTGGAGCTGGGCTGCGTGTGCCCGGAGTGCGGCTACCGCTGCAAGGCCTGCCTGGGCACCGACAGCGTGGTCAGCCGCGAGAAGCTGAAGAATCTGGCCAGCGACCCCGCGTTTCTGAACGAAATCTTCGGCGAACCGGAGATTCCGGTGCGCCCGGGCCGCAGCGAAACCGACGAATATCTGGATTGAGCAGTATGAGCAGAGACATTCAAATCCGCGTCGCCCGGGAATCGGATGCGGCGGCGCTTCGGGACATCTACGCGCCCTACGTGGAGCGCACCGCCGTGAGCTTCGAGTACGAAGCGCCCGACGCAGCGACCTTTCTGGAGCGCATCCGCCATGTGCAGGCGAAATATCCCTATCTGGTGGCGGAATCCAATGGCGAGCTGCTGGGCTA
>CAMBWJ010000112.1 GCA_945871545.1 uncultured Clostridia bacterium
ACAGTTCGAGGAATACGGGCTGTATTTGCAGTTCAAGCGCTTTCTGACCGGCGGGCGGATTCTCAGCTTCACCGATCTGGACGGGCGGCTGATGGCCCTGAAGCCCGACGTGACGCTGAGCATTGCCAAGAACGCGCGGTTGGACGGCGGCGCGGTGAAGGCGTACTACATCGAAAACGTCTATCGCGAGAGCGTGTCCTCCGGGGCGATGAAGGAGATCAGCCAGATGGGGCTGGAGTATCTCGGCGGCTGTGGCGGCTATGCGCAGGCCGAGGTGCTGGGGCTGGCCCGGGAGACGCTGGCGGCGGTGGGCCCGGAGCACGTGCTCGAGGTGTCGCACATGGGCTTTCTGGTGGGCTTGTTCGACGCGCTGGGGCTGGATGGCGACGCGCGCGCCGAGGTGCTGAAGTGCCTGAGCGCCAAGAGCGCCCACGGCGTGGCGGCTGCGGCCCGGAAGGCGGGCATCGGCCCGGCGGGCGTGGGCGTGCTGCACGACCTGTGCACGCTGTCCGGCAGCTTCGATGAGACGCTGAATCGTGCGCAGGGGCTCTGCCTGAACGGTCGCATGACGGCTGCACTGGACGAATTAAACGACACGGTGCGCGCCGTGGGCGATCCGGAATCCCTTCGTCTGGACTTCACGCTGCAGGGCGACATGGAGTACTACGACGGCCTGATGATGGCCGGTTATCTGGACGGCGTGCCGAAGGCGGTGCTGTCCGGCGGACGCTACGATGGTCTGATGAAGAAGCTGGGGCGCGAGATGTGCGCCGTGGGCTTTGCGCTGTATCTGGACGATCTCAAGCGCCTGCCCCGGGAGCGGGCGCTGCTGGACGTGGACGCGCTGGTGCTGGGCGGGCCGGACGCCGATGCGGCGGGGCTGCTGGCGGCGGTGCGAGCGCTGACGGCGCAGGGGCTGCGCGTGCGCGTGGAGCAGGAGCAGCCCGCGAAGCTGCGGTACGGAAAGTGCTATCGCTATCGGAAGGGAGGTCTTGAGGAATGCTGAACATTGCGCTGCCCAAGGGCCGTCTGGGCGACCAGGTCTATGCGCTGCTGGCCGGCGCGGGTTACGACTGCCATGAAGCCTTCGACGACAGCCGAAAGCTGGTGTTCGAGAGCGAGGCGGCGGGTGTCCGCTACTTCCTCGTGAAGCCCAGCGATGTGGCGATCTACGTCGAGCACGGCGCGGCGGACATTGGCATCTTCGGCAAGGACATCCTGCTGGAGAGCGGCGCGGACGTGTACGAGCTGCTGGATCTGGGTCTGGGCCGCTGCCGCATGTGCGTGGCGGGGAAGAACGACTATGTGGAGGACACCGACCGCACGCTGCGCGTGGCCACGAAGTTCGTCAACATCGCCAAGCGCTACTATTCCGAGATCGGCCGGGAGATTGAGATCATCAAGCTGAATGGCAGCATCGAGCTTGCACCGATTCTGGGCCTGTCCGACGTGATTGTGGACATCGTGGAGAGCGGCAAGACCCTGCGGGAAAACAAGCTCTGCGTGCTGACGGAGATCTTTCCCATCAGCGCGCGGTTCATCGCCAACCGGGCGAGCTACAAATTCAAGGGCGGCGCCATCGATGAGATGCTCTCGAAGCTCTCCGCCGCCATCAGCAAGGAGGAACGGGTATGATTCGCCGTTTCAGGCTTTCCGAAATGTCCATCGATCAGATCCTCTGCCGGGACATCCGTGCGGAGCGAAATGTGGACGCGATCGTGGATGAAATCATCGCGGACGTGCGCGCCAACGGGGATCAGGCACTTCGCCGCTATGCGGAGCGGTTTGATCACGCGAAGCTGGATGCGCTGGAGGTTTCGGCGGAGGAGATCGACGCGGCGTTTACCCGCGTGGATGAAGCGTTTCTTGAGACGCTTGCGCTGGCGCGGGACAACATCCGCGAGTTCCACCGCCATCAGCTGCACGAAAACTTTGTGATCACCGGAAGGAACGGCACGGTGATGGGCCAGCGCTATCAGCCCATCGAGAAGGTGGGGCTGTACGTGCCCGGCGGCACGGCAAGCTATCCCAGCACGGTGCTGATGGATTCCATCCCGGCGAAGCTGGCAGGCGTGAAGGAGCTGGTGATGGTCACGCCGCCCGCGCCGGACGGCAGCATCCCGGACGCAATCCTCGCGGCGGCGAAGCTGGCGGGCGTGGATCGCATCTTCAGGATGGGCGGCGCGCAGGCGGTTGCGGCGCTGGCCTACGGCACTGAGAGCGTGCCTCGGGTGGACAAGATCGTCGGGCCGGGCAACGTGTTCGTGGCCACGGCGAAGCGAAAGGTGTTCGGCCAGGTGGCCATCGACATGATCGCCGGGCCCAGCGAGATCCTGGTGCTGGCGGACGACGGCTGCAATGCCCGCTGCGTGGCGGCGGACATGATCTCCCAGGCGGAGCACGACCGCCTGGCCACCGCCGTGCTGGTGACCACCTCCCAGCGCCTGGCGGACGAGGTTGCCGCTGAGCTGGAGCGCCAGATTCCGCTGCTGCCCCGCGCGGACATCGCCCGGGAGAGCATCGATACCAACGGCAAGATCATTCTCTGCGAGGATCTCAACGAGGCCGTGCGCGCGTCCAACGCCATCGCGCCGGAGCATCTGGAGCTGTGCGTGGAGGATCCCTTCGCGCTGCTGGACCGCATCGTCAACGCGGGCTCGGTGTTCCTGGGCCGCAACGTGCCCGAGGCGCTGGGCGATTACCTCGCCGGTCCCAACCACACGCTGCCCACCAGCGGCACGGCCCGGTTTTCCAGCCCGCTGTCGGTGGATGATTTCGTGAAGAAGAGCAGCTTTCTGTACTATTCCAAAGAGGCGCTGCGCGAGGTCTGCGGGGATGTCGCGCGCTTTGCCCGCATGGAGGGCCTGGAGGGCCACGCCCGCAGCATCGAAAGTCGCTTTGAGGAGGATCCGTCATGAGCCGTTATCTCGATCCGCGTCATGCGGCGCTGGTACCCTACACCCCCGGCGAGCAGCCCCGGGGCCGGAAGTTCATCAAGCTGAACACCAACGAGAGTCCCTATCCGCCCAGTCCGAGGGTGATCGAGGCGATTTCCCGCGCCGAGGTGGAGGATCTGCGGCTGTACAGCGATCCCACCGCCAGCGATCTGCTGGGCGCCATCGCGGAGTTTTACGGCCTGGAGAGGGAGCAGGTGGTCACCGGCAACGGCTCGGATGAGATTCTGGCGTTTGCGTTTCTGGCCTTCTGCGGACAAAAGGGCGTGGCCTTCCCGGCGATCAGCTACGGCTTCTATCCCGTGTTTGCGGAGTTGTTCGGCGTGCGGGCGCGGGCCGTTCCACTGAACGCGGACTTCACCATCGACGTCGAACCCTATCTGGTTCCGGGGGAGAACGTGGTGATCGCCAATCCCAACGCGCCCACGGGCCTTGCGCTGGGACAGGATCAGATCGAGGCGATCCTCCGGGCCCATCCGGACGATGTGGTGCTGATCGACGAGGCCTACGTGGACTTCGGCGCGCGCAGCGCGGTGGAGCTGCTTCCGAAATACGACAACCTGCTGATCGTGCAGACCTTCTCCAAGAGCCGCGCGCTGGCGGGCGGGCGCATCGGCTTTGCGCTGGGCAATCCCGAACTGATCGCCGATCTATCGGCCATGAAGTACTCCTTCAATCCCTACAATCTGGGGCGGCTTCCGCTGCTGGCGGGTGCGGCGTCAATGCGGGACGTGGACTACTTCCGCGAATGCACGGGCCGCATCGTCGCCACGCGGGAGAAAACCGCGGCGGCACTGAAGGCGCTGAGCTGCACCATGACCGACAGTCTGGCCAACTTCCTGTTTGTCCGCCTGCCCGGCGTGGCCGGAGGGCGCGCGCAGCAGCGGCTGCGGGACAAGGGCATCCTGGTGCGCTGGTTCGACCGCGCGCCGATACGCGACTACCTGCGCGTCACCGTGGGCAGTGAGGAGGAGATGGCCGCATTCGTGCGGGCCGTCGAAGAAATCATCCGGGAGGAAGCACAATGAGAAGCGCGCAGATTCAGCGAAACACCAATGAGACGAAGATTCAGCTGTCCATCAATCTGGATGGCCGGGGCGAATATGAGAACAAGACGGGCGTGGGCTTTCTGGATCACATGCTCGACCTGTTCGCCCGCCACGGGCGCTTCGATCTGCGCGTGCACTGCGCGGGCAATACCTGGGTGGACGATCACCACAGCGTGGAGGATGTGGGCATCGCGCTGGGAACGGCCATGCGCGAGGCCCTGGGCGATATGAAGGGCATCGTGCGCTACGGCACCATGCTGCTGCCCATGGACGAGGCGCTGGTGCTGTGCGCCGTGGACATCTCCGGGCGCGGGGCGCTGGGCTGGGCGATGGACATCCCCGGCGCGAAGGTGGGCACGTTCGATACAGAGCTTGCAAAGGAATTCTGGTTGGCGTTCACGCGAACGCTGGGCGCGTCGATCCACTTCCGCCAGCTGGCGGGGGAGAACAGCCACCACATCATCGAGGCCATGTTCAAGGGCGCGGGCCGCGCGCTGAAGCAGGCCGTGGCCATCGACCGCGAATATGCCGACGAGGTGCCGTCCACCAAGGGCGTGCTGTGAGGCGAAGGGGGGAAGAGCTGTGCTGGCCATTGTGGATTACGGCGTGGGAAACCTCTATTCGCTGGCGTCGTCGCTGAAGTGCATCGGCGTGGAGCACGCGGTGGTCTCCGAGCCGGAGGCGCTGCGGCATGCGGATCGGATCATCCTGCCCGGCGTGGGCGCATTCGCCGATGCGGCGCGCAAGCTGGAGGATTCCGGCATGCGGGAGGCGCTGCTTCAGGAGGCGCGCAGCGGCAAGCCGTTGCTGGGCATCTGCCTGGGCATGCAGCTGCTGTTCGACCGCAGCTTTGAGTACGGCGAGCATCCGGGCCTGGGGCTGATCTCCGGCGAGGTCTGCCCGCTGATCGACGACATCGCGCCGGGCCTGAAGGTGCCGCACATCGGCTGGAACCGGCTGGACGTGCTTCGGGACGATCCGCTGTTCAGGTATTTCGGAAACCATCGCCACGTGTACTACGTGCACAGCTTCTACGCCAAGAGATGCGAGGAATCCGTGCTGGCGACGTCGGAGTATTCCGTGCCCGTCACCGGCGTCGTGCGCAGCGGCAGCGTCTATGGTACGCAGTTTCATCCGGAGAAGAGCGGAGAGGCGGGCCTGTGCCTGCTGAGGGCATTCGCCGAAATGGAGGAGGGAGGACAATGATCATCTATCCCGCCATCGACCTGCGCGGCGGTCGGGCTGTGCGGCTCACGAAGGGCGATTACGATCAGATGAAGGTCTACAACGACGATCCCGCCGCTGTGGCGCGGAGCTTCCGTGAGGCCGGGGCGACCCATCTGCACGTGGTGGATCTGGACGGTGCGCGCGAGGGCGTGCCGCAGAACGAAGATACCATCCGCGCGCTTACGGAGGTCGGGCTGTTCACCGAGGTCGGCGGCGGTATCCGCGACGAAGCGCGCATCTGCGAATACCTGGATGGCGGCGTGTCGCGGGTGATCCTGGGTACCGTCGCGGTGCAGGATTTCGGCTTTGTGGAGCGCATGGTGAAGAAGTACGGCGAGAGGATCGCCGTGGGCGTGGACGCGCGCGACGGCTTCGTGGCCGTGTCGGGCTGGGAGGAAACCACCCGGCTGAGCGGCGTGGACTTCTGCCGCAGGCTGTGCGACGCGGGCGTAAAGACGGTCATTTACACCGACATCGGGCGCGACGGCTGCCTGGGCGGCGCGAACCTGCCGCTCTACCGGGAGCTGTATGCCATCGAGGGGCTGGACGTGATCGCCTCCGGCGGCGTGAGCTTTGAGAGCGACGTGCGTGCGCTTGCAGAGATGCAGCTGCATGGCGCGATCATCGGCAAGGCGCTCTACGAGGGCAAGCTGAATTTGGCGCGCTGCATCCGTCTGGCGAGGGGGGAGAAGGCATGATCTCAAAGCGAATCATTCCCTGCTTGGACATCCGCAACGGACGGGTGGTCAAGGGCGTGAATTTTGAAGGCGTGCGGGACGTGGCCGATCCCGTGGAGATGGCGAAGTTCTACAACGACGCAGGCGCGGACGAGCTGGTGTTTTACGACATCACGGCCAGCGTGGAGGGCCGCGCGCTGTTCGCCGACCTGCTGCGCGACGTGGCGTCGCAGGTGTTCATTCCGCTCACCGTGGGCGGCGGCATCAATACGCCGGACGACTTCGACCGCGTGCTCAAGTGCGGCGCGGACAAGGTCAGCGTCAATTCCGGCGCGATCCGTGATCCCTCGCTGATCGGCCGTGCGGCGAAGAAGTACGGCGACCAGTGCGTGGTTCTGAGCATGGACGTCAAGCGCGTGGACGGCAGCTTTCATCTCTTTGCCAAGGGTGGCCGAGAGGACACCGGCATCGATGCGCTGGATTGGGCAAGACAGGGCGTGGAGCGCGGCGCGGGCGAGCTGGTGGTCAATTCCATCGACACCGACGGCGTGCGCCAGGGCTTCGATCTGGAGCTGCT
>CAMBWJ010000113.1 GCA_945871545.1 uncultured Clostridia bacterium
GCTTCACGCCCAAGACGAACACGCCCGGCGATGTGCTGATGACCGTCAAAAACCTCACGGGCAAGTATGAGCCCACCTGCCACGACGTCAGCTTCGAGCTGCGCAAGGGAGAGGTTCTGGGCGTGGCCGGCCTGGTTGGTTCCCGCCGTACCGAGCTACTGAATACCATATTCGGCTATTTCACCCGCGAGTCCGGTGAAATCACGCTCAACGGTAAGGTTGTGGACAACGCCTCCGCCTTCGAGGCCCAGCGCAACGGCTTTGCGCTGCTGACGGAGGAGCGCCGTGCGACCGGTATCTTCCCGCTGGCGAGCATCAACTTCAACTCCACCATCGCCAATATCCGCGCTTACGGCAAGCTGCTGCTCTCCAACCGGAAGATGAGCAAGGATACCAAGTGGGTGATCGAGTCCATGCGCGTCAAGACTCCCAACGCGCGCACGCTGATCAAGTCGCTCTCCGGCGGCAACCAGCAGAAGGTCATCATCGGTCGCTGGCTGCTGACCAACCCGGAGGTGCTGCTGCTGGACGAGCCCACCCGAGGCATCGACGTCGGCGCGAAGTATGAAATCTATCAGCTGATCCTGAAGCTGGCAAGCGAGGGAAAGGGCGTCATGATGGTTTCTTCCGAAATGCCGGAGCTGATCGGCATTTGCGACCGCATCCTGGTCATGTCCAACGGCAAGCTGGCGGGCATCGTCGAAAGAGGCAAGGATTTCGGCGGCGTTCCGGGCGAGCAGGAAACCATCCTCGCGCTCGCTGCGATGTACGTCTGAGGAAAAGAACAGTTGAACTTCAAAATCTGCTCTGAAAGAGGGAATAGACTATGAAAAATACCAAGCGGCTGGTCGCTGCGTTGATCGCAGTTGTGCTGGTCATCGCCGGTATCGTCTGCGTCGTGCTGGGTCAGAAGGGCCAGGGCATCTACAATGATGCGACCACGATGCTCGGATGCAAGAAGCCCGACACCATCAATTACATCCTTGACACGGACAGCATCACCGAAATCCAGCGCGGCCTGAGCGCGGATACCTACACGAAGTACCTGACCAAGAGCCTCGGCCTGGATGCTGCTGAGGTAGAGGCGGTTGTTTCCGACCGCGTCGTGTTCGACGAGCTGCTGACCAAGTCCAAGAAGAAGGATACCTTCGTCTCCTACGTCATGGAGACGCAGGGCGTGACCGAGGAAGAGGCCGAGGCCATCAAGAAGGACGACGCGCAGGAGGAGGCCATCCAGGCTGAAATCCTGATGAAGTCCGTCACCGAGGCGCTTGGCTGCAGCGAGGCCGAGGTTGAGGCACTCAAGGCCGACACTCCGATGATCGAGCTGTTCAAGAAGGGCTTTGAGAACCTGAAGACCAACGCGGGCTTCTCCACCACCCTGTTCAACAACGCCATCATGTTCCTGTGGATCGGCATCGTGCTGATCATCGCGGGCGGCGCAATCCTGTTCATCCAGCTGATGGACGACTCCAAGAAGAGCAAGAAGGGCGGCATCAAGGTCAGCCCCAAGGCTGCGAAGGTTGGCGAGTTCTTCCTGAATTACGCCCTGTATATCATTCTGATTGCCATTCTGGTTGTCGTCTGCCTGGTGAAGCCCAACTTCCTGGATCCCGTCAACATCCTGAACATCCTGAAGCAGGCTTCCACCAAGGGTATCCTGGCGCTGGGCTGCGCGGGCCTGATCGTGCTGGCCGGTACCGACCTTTCCATCGGCCGCGTGCTGGGTCTCTCCGCAGCTGTGACCGCAGCTCTGGTGCAGTCCGTGACCTACTCCTCCCGCATGTTCCCGCAGATGACCCAGCAGCTCCCGCTGTTCGTGCCGCTGCTGGCTTCCATCGGCGTTGCGGTGATCTTCTCATTGATCAACGGCTTCGGCGTCGCCAAGCTGCACCTGCATGCGTTCATCATCACGCTGGGCACGCAGCTGATCGCCTTCGGCTGCAACTGCCTGTTCATCGAGTCCCAGCCCTCCGGTACCGCGCAGGCGCTGTCCACCTTTGATCAGAACTTCCTGAACTTCGCGGCGGGCAACCTGACCATCGGCAGCCTGAAGATCCCGCTGGTCGTGATCTACTTCCTGATCATCGCGATCATCATGTGGTTCGTCTGGAACAAGACCCGCCTGGGCAAGAACATGTTCGCTGTCGGCGGCAACACCGAAGCGGCTGCCGTCTCCGGCGTCAACGTGGCCAAGACCATCATGCTGGTTTACCTGATCGCCGGTATCCTCTACGGTACCTCCGCCTTCCTGGAGGCTGCGCGTATCACCTCCGTTGGTGCGAACACCGGTATCAACTATGAGACCGACGCGATTTCCGCAGTCGTCGTCGGCGGCGTCTCCTTCTCCGGCGGCGTCGGTACCATTCAGGGCGTCGTCATCGGTGCGATCATCCTGCAGGCCATCAACTACTCGCTGCAGTTCCTGGGCGTCAACCCCTATCTGCAGTACGTTGTCCGCGGTCTGATCATCATCCTGGCAGTTGCCATCGATGTGCGCAAGTACATCGCGAAGAAGTAAGATGGCATTCTTCCACGATGGACTGGATCGTTCCAGCCGGCGCACACGCGCCGAGATGGAGAGCGCCGCACAGAAGGCGCAGCCTTCCTCGAAGGCTGCCTTTCAGGAAAAGCTGCTGGAGGAGACGGGGGACGAGAAGTTCGCCCGAACCTACCGCAGCCGCGGTCGGCTGTATGACAAGATTCACGTCTCCCTTCGCACGATGGACATCATTGTCGGCGTCGTGGCAGCGCTGCTTGTCATCACCATCATCATTGGAATTATCCTGGGTTGATCTCTTGGGGAGCTCCGCATTTGCGGAGCTCCTTTCTCATGCACAATTCACATAAGTTTTTCCGATGAATGCGGCAGAATGAATTGACAAGCGCCGCATGGGGCATTATAATATGAAATCGGAATTGAATTTCAAAATCGATTTTAGGAGAGACAATCCATGCGGAAGCTCAAAACCCTCATTTGCACCGCACTGCTGCTTGCGCTGACCGCCTGCGCGCTGGGAACGGCGCACGCGGAGGAAGAGAAGCGCAGCATCGTCTGCACCAGCTTTCCCTGCTACGACGTCGCGCGCGCCGTTGCGGGTGATCGGGCGGAGATTCAGCTTTTGATCAAGCCCGGCGCGGAGGTGCACTCCTTCGAGCCCACGCCGTCGGACATCCTGTCGCTAGCGGGCTGCGATCTCTTCGCGTATGTGGGCGGCGAGAGCGACACATGGGTGACGGACATCCTCAGCTCCTTCGGCGGCGACGCGCCCCGAACCCTGCGCTTTTTCGACTGCGTAGAGGGCATCGAGACGGAGCACGACCACGGCGCGGAGGGTGAGGATCACGACGAGGTCGAGTACGACGAGCACATCTGGACGTCCCCGGTCAACGCCTGCGCCATGGTGAACGCGATGGCGGACGCGCTGTGCGAAATCGATCCGGAGAACGAGGCGATCTATCGCGAAAACGCTTCGGCCTATATCTCGGAAATCGAAGCGCTGGATGCGCAGATTCGGGATGTGGTGGCAAATGCTGCGCGCCGGGAAGTGGTCTTTGCCGACCGCTTTCCGCTGCTGTACTTTGCGAGGGAGTACGGTCTGGATTGGTGCGCGGCCTTCCCGTCCTGCTCCTCAGAGAGCGAACCCAGCGCAAAGACCATCGCCGCGCTGATCGACCGCGTGGTCTCTGATGGAATTCCGGTGATCTACGTGCTGGAGCTGAGCAACGGACGGACGGCACAGGCCATCTCCGCTGAGACGGGCGCACAGGTGCGCACCTTCTACTCCATGCAGAATGTGACGGAGAGCGATTTTGCTGCGGGCGAGACCTACGTCACGCTGATGCAGCGCAACATTGCGGCGCTTCAGGAGGGCTTGAACTGAGATGCGCGGGGAGTACAACACGCGGCAGAAGCGGGAGATGCTGGCCTTTCTCAAGCAGCACGACCTGGAGCACTACTCCGTGGACGAGCTGGTCTTTGAGATGGAAGAGCACGGCGAGAAGATCGGCCGCACCACCGTGTACCGCTTTCTGGAGCAGCTGGCCGAGCAGGGCAGGGTGCGCAAGTATCAGAGTGCCCAGGGCGTGATGCAGTACCAGCACATCGCCGACAGCTCCGAGTGCGACGCGCACTTTCACATGATGTGCAAGAGCTGCGGCAAGCTGTACCACGTCAACTGCGATTTGATGAATTCGCTGGCGCAGCACATCCGCACGGAGCACAATTTTCAGGTCGATCCCCGGGAGACCATCCTCGTGGGGATCTGCGCGCGCTGCGCATCGGAACAGAAAGGAGGCGCGGAGCATGGCTCTGATCACCCTGCGGGATGTGACCATCGCCTTTGAGGGCGTTCCCGCCGTGGAGCACGTCAGCTACCAGGTGAACCGGGGCGACTACATGGTTCTCATCGGCGAGAATGGCTCCGGCAAGTCCACGCTGATGCGTGCCATGTTGGGCCTGGTGCACCCCTGCGCCGGAACCGTGCGCTACGGCGACGGCCTGAAGCGCAACCAGATCGGCTATCTGCCCCAGCAGACGGCGGTGCAGCGGGATTTTCCGGCCTCCGTGGAGGAGGTCGTGCTCTCCGGCTGCATCAACCAGCTGGGATCGCGCTTCTTCTATGGAAAGAACCTCCAGCGCAAGGCCCACGAGAAGATGGCGCTGCTGGACATTGAGAAACTGAGCGACAAATCCTACCGCACGCTCTCCGGCGGTCAGCAGCAACGCGTGTTGCTGGCGCGGGCGCTGTGCGCCACGGATGCATTGCTGCTGCTGGATGAGCCCGTGACCGGCCTGGATCCGGGCTCCACCCAGGAGCTCTACGACCTGATCCGCCGGCTCAACCGGGAGCACGGGGTCAGCGTCGTGATGGTGTCCCACGACCTGCACGGCTCGATGGCGGACGCCAACAAGGTGCTGGTGGTGGATCGCGGCGTGAGCTTTTGCGGTTCCATCGAGGAATACCGGCGGCAGCGCATGGAAGGGATGGTGGAGTGATGGGCAGATTTCTGGAGAACCTGCTCACAGCGCCGGCGAAGGGCCAGCGCGGCAGGCGCGCTGCGGCCGTGACGCTGGCTGCGCTGATCGTGCTCTGGCGGCGGCGGTTCAGGAGGCGGGGCTCTACCTGCAATACCGCTTCATTCAGCGCGCGTTGATCGTCGGCGTGCTGGTGTCTCTGTGCGCGGCGCTGCTGGGCGTGACCCTGGTGCTCAAGCGCTACTCCATGATCGGCGACGGCCTGTCCCACGTGGGCTTCGGCGCGCTGTCCATCGCGGCTTCGCTGGGCTTCGTGACGGCGCAATCCCTGCCGGAATTTCTGCCGCTGGGCCTGCGCGAGGTCATCGCGGGGCTGTGCGGTGCGATCTCCGCGTCACCGCTTCCGTTCACGCTGGTGGTGGTCATCGCATTGGCATTTCTGATCCTGCGGCTCAACGAGGGCAGCAGCATCCGGGGCGACGCGGCCATCGCGCTCTTGTCCACCGCTGCGCTGGCGGTGGGTGTGCTGGTCACGTCCCTCACCAGCGGCATGAACGTGGACGTGATGAACTACATGTTCGGCAGCATCTTGGCCATGAGCTCGGCGGACGTGATCCTCTCGGTCAGCCTGTCCGCGGTGGTGCTGGTGCTGTTCGTGCTGTTCTGCAATCGCATCTTTGCCGTGACCTTCGACGAACCCTTCGCCCGGGCGACGGGTACGCGCGCGGGGCTATACAACATGCTCATCGCTATCCTCACGGCGGTGACCATCGTCATCGGCATGCGCATGATGGGCACCATGCTGATCTCCAGCCTGATCATCTTCCCGGCGCTGACCTCCATGCGGGTGTTTTCCCGCTTCCGCCACGTGCTGATTTCCTCGGCGGTGATCTCCGTGGTGTGCTTCGTCATCGGCATCATGCTCTCCTGCCTGTATTCGATCCCGGCGGGTGCGGGCATCGTGCTGGTCAACCTGTGCGCCTTCCTCGTATTCAGTCTGGTGGGGAGGATTCGCAGCTGAGGTAAAACTTAACGCAAAATCTCCTTGCATGGACGGGGGGAGCATGCTATAATAATCCAGTAAGCAGAAGCGTCCACTTCTCACCGTGCGTGAACAATGCATCGGTTCCTATGAAAATAACCCTGCATGGGTGTTTGAAGAGTGGCGCTGCACGCTGCTCTTTTTCATTACCTGAACTTTTATGGGAGGTGCATCCTTATTAACGATCTCATGATTAACGAGGAGATTCGCGACCGCGAGGTGCGCGTCGTGGATCAGAACGGCGAACAGCTGGGCGTTATGCCCATCCGGCAGGCTTTGAACTTGGCTGACGAGCAGCAGCTCGACCTGGTCAAGATCGCGCCGCAGGCCAAACCGCCGGTCTGCAAGCTCATGGACTACGGCAAGTACCGCTTCGAGCAGTCCAAGCGTGAGCGTGAGATTCGCAAGAATCAGAAGGTCATTGAGGTTAAAGAGGTGCGCCTTTCCGCTACCATCGA
>CAMBWJ010000114.1 GCA_945871545.1 uncultured Clostridia bacterium
GCCCGCGGCGGCGAGAACGGCAAGATCTACGGCTCCGTCACCAACGACCAGATCGCCGCAGCCATGCGCGAGCAGCTTGGCATCGACGTGGACAAGCGCAAGATCGAGGTGGAGGAGCCCATCAAGAACGCGGGTCAGGCTTTCTTCAACTACAAGCTGATGGCGGGCATCTCCACGCGGATGATCGTGAATGTGAAGGTCGTGGCCAAGTAAGGCCGGAGGGAGTTTACAAATGGAAGGATACGTCGCCGCAGGAAACGCCCAGAGTGTGCCGTGCCATCCGGAATCGGAGCGCAGCGTGCTGGGCGCGATGCTTCGCTCCCGCGAGGCGGCCCTGCTCGCCATCGAGACGCTGCAGCCCGGCGATTTCTACGATCCCGCGAACCGCGAGATCTATGCCGCGATGCAGACGCTGGCCGCGGCGGCGCGCCCCATCGACCTGGTCACGCTGGACGAGGAACTGACGCGGCGGGGCAAGCTGGACGCGGTGGGCGGTGCGGCCTATCTGATCGAGCTGAGCCGCAGCGTGCCCTCGGCGGTCAATGCCCGGGCGTACATCCAGATCGTGGACGAGAAGTCCACGCTGCGCAAGCTGATCGCGGCCTCCGAGAAGATCACCCAGGCCTGCTACGCCGGGGATCGGGAGACGCAGGAGGTGTTGGAGGAAGCGGAGAAGCTGATCTACGACATCACCATGCGCAAGGGCGGCGAGGAGCTGGTGCCGATCCAGCCGGTGCTGCTCAAGACCTTTGAAAAGATCGAGCTGCTGGTGAAGAACCACGGCAAGGTGGACGGCGTGGAGTCCGGCTACACGGAGCTGGACGAGCTGTTGACCGGCTTCCATCCGGGCGAGATGATCCTGGTGGCCGGGCGACCTGCCATGGGCAAGACCAGCATCGGCATGAACTTCATCGAAAACGCGGCGATTCGCACCGGCAAGAAGGCGGCGGTGTTTTCGCTGGAGATGCCCGCCGAGCAGCTTGCGATGCGCATGCTGTGCACCGAGGCCCGCGTGGACATGCAGAAGGTGCGCCGCGGTCAGATCGGCGACGAGGATTGGGGCAAGCTCTGCGACGCGATGATCAGCATCGGCCCCGCGGCCATCTATGTGGACGCGACGCCGGGCATCACCGTCTCCCAGGTGCGCTCCAAGGCGCGCAGGCTCCAGCTGGAGCACGGCCTGGACATCATCATGATCGACTATCTCTCGCTGATGAGCGCGTCCGGCAACTTCGGCAGCCGTCAGGAGGAGGTCGCGCAGATTTCCCGCGCGCTGAAGTCGCTGGCCATCGAGCTGGGCGTGCCTGTGATCGCGCTGCAGCAACTCTCTCGAGCGCCTGCGGGCCGATCCAACCACCGCCCGATGCTCTCGGACATCCGCGAATCCGGCGCCATCGAGCAGGACGCGGACGTGGTCATGTTCGTGCACCGCGAGGACTACTATGAGCCGGAGACGGCGGAGAAGAACATCGCGGAGCTCATCATCGCCAAGCAGAGAAACGGCTCCCT
Source organism: uncultured Clostridia bacterium (assembly GCA_945871545.1). The sequence goes on from CAMBWJ010000114.1 coordinate 1,510, forward strand.
TGGCACGGTGAAGCTGGGCTGGAAGGGCGAGTACACCTGGTTTATGGATCTTTCGCCCCAGGCGAAGGAGGCGCGGCAGGGCTGATCTGCCGGAAGGAGCGCGCATGTCGAGATCGGAGATCTTTTTGCAGAAGTACCGGATTCTGGAAGGCCTGCTGGAGAAGCGCTACGACGGCCGCAAAACAGGCGGGCCGAGCGTGGTGTACGAGTACATCCGGGACGAGGACTCCGAGCCGGTGCGCGTGGATCTGGATCTGCTGCGGGAGATTCGCAACCTGCTCTCGCACAACGCCTGCGACGACGGCAATGCGGTGGTGGAGCCCTCGCAGGAGATGATCGATCGTCTGGACGCGATCACCGAGTACGTGCGCAGACCCAGGGAGGCCTGCAAGTTCGGCACGCCCGCAAATCAGGTGCTGAGCGCGCACATGAACGATTCCATCTACGGCGTGATGCGGAACATGTGCAAGAACGGCTATTCCCACGTTCCAGTGACGGAGCAGGGCAGCGTGGTGGGCGTGTTCAGCGTCAAGAACGTGTTTGATTACCTCGCGGATGCAGGGCTGGACAGCCTTGCGCCGGATGCGCGCATTTCCCAGCTGGGCGACCGGATCCGTCTGGACGGCCGCACCGGCGAGCGTTACATGTTCATCGCCGCGGATACCTCCATCCTCAGCGTGCGCAGGGCGTTTGAGCGGTATACGGAAAAGAACAGCAGGCTCGGCATGGTGTTTGTCACCGAGACGGGCTCGGCGTCGGAGCAGCTGATCTGCATGCTGACGCCCTGGGACGTGCTGAGCGTGGAACCTGCGGCAAAGGAGGGCGGCGGTCATGGAGGAAAAGCTGAGCTTCAGGGGGACGATGGAGCCCTTTGAGGATTCGTTGGAGTCCCTGCGACAGGACTATGCGCAGATGCGCGGCGTGTATGCCGCGGCCATTCGGGAGATCAACGCCCGTCTGGAGACGCTGAACAACGAATTCTCCTATCGGAACCGGCACAATCCGATCCATCACATCGAGAGCCGCGTCAAATCCATGCCCAGCATCATCAAGAAGCTGCGCACCATCGGCGCGCCCATCTCCATGTCCAGCGCAAAAAAGCACCTGCACGACATCGCGGGCGTGCGCGTGGTCTGCCGCTACGTGGACGACATCTACCGCATCGCCGATCTGCTGCTGGCGCAGGACGACATCTCGCTGATTCTGGAGAAGAATTACATCAAGAATCCCAAGCCCAACGGCTATCGCAGTCTGCACATCGTGGTGGACGTGCCGGTGTACATGTCCCACGGCAAGCTGTTCACGCCGGTGGAGATTCAGATTCGCACCGTCGCCATGGACTTCTGGGCCACGCTGGAGCATGGCATCCGCTACAAGGCCACCGAGGAGGTTCCCCAGAAGATCGTGGACGAGCTGCGGGAGTGCGCCGACGTGATCACCGCCACCGACTACAAGATGCAGGAGATCTTCAAGGTTCTCCAGGAGGTGCACGACGCGGACGACAGCTATCAGGAGGAGATCATCCCGGAGTTCATCCAGAGATAACGAAACGACGGAACGCAGATTGCGTTCCGTCGTTTCGTTATGTAGGTTATAGCTCCGCCGTGAACAGCTCCCGCATCAGCTCCAGCTTGTCTGCACCGCCGGAGCTTTCAAAGATCACCCGACCGGGCACGTTCTGCTCTGTCAGCAGGCCCGCATCCTCCAGGCGGCGCTTCAGCTGGCGCGCGGTGCCGTCCAGGCCGTCGAAGATCTGCGCCTTCGGGAAGAAGGCCTCGATCTGCCGCCGCAGGAAGGGATAGTGGGTGCAGCCCAGCACGATGCCGTCGATCTGCTGATGGAGATACGGCTCGAAGATGGCGGCAAGCGCCGCGCGGGCCTCTGGGGAATTCGCCCGACCGGCCTCCACGAGCTCCACCAGGCCCTTGCCCTCCAGCGGAACCACGCCCTCGCCGTAGTGCTCCATCAGCCGGGAGAAGCGCTCCAGCGACAGTGTCGCACGGGTCGCCAGCGCCAGAATCTTGCCGCCGCTGCGGGCCAGGCTGGCGGGCTTCACGGCGGGCTCCATGCCGATGACCGGGATGGAGACCTCCGCGCGCAGAGTCTCGGCGTAGGCCGAGGTGATGGTGTTGCAGGCGATCACCAGCGCCTTCACGTCCCTTTCAAGCAGATAATCCGTCGACTGCCGGGACAGGGTGCGAATCTCCTCCAGCGGCCGCGGGCCGTAGGGGGCGTTTGCGTTGTCGCCGTAAAACAGATAATTCTCGTTCGGCAGCAGCTGCACCGCCCGGCGCAGCACGCTGATGCCGCCGACCCCCGAATCCAGTATTCCAATGATGTCCTTCATGTGCGCCTCGCTCACAATGGTTGTTCTTCCACAATTATAGGCCCGATGGGCGGAAAAATCAAGCCTGCGCGTCCGTTAGAACGCCCATCAGCTCAAAATTGATCTCGCCGCGCTCCACGCTTGCGCTCAGCGCCCGCACCCGCACCTGCTGGCCCAGGCGCAGAATCTGCCCGCGTTCCGAGCCGACGAGCTGCTGACGGCGGTCGTCGTAGACGTAGTAATCGTCCAGGTCGGATACGTGCACCAGACCCTCCACGGTGTTGTCCAGGGTGACGTACGCGCCCCAGGAGGTCACGCCGGAGATGGTGCCGTAGAACTTGCGGCCGATCTGGCGGCGCATCCACGCGGCCTTGAGCATGTCGTCCGCCTCGCGCTCTGCCCGCACGCTCTCCTGTTCGCGCTGGGAGCAGTCCTTCGCCAGCTCCGGCATGCGCTTTTCCGCCTTGGCGATGCCCGCCATGCCGCCGTCCAGCAGGAGCTTGAGCATGCGGTGCACCACCAGATCGGGGTAGCGGCGGATGGGGGAGGTGAAGTGGCAGTAGTCCGACAGCGCCAGCGCGTAGTGGCCCACGGGCTTCTCGCTGTACTGCGCCTTCTTCAGCGCCCGCAGCATCGTGCGGCGGATGACCTCGATGCGGCCGTCATCGGCGTGTCTGCCCAGAATCTTCTGAAGCATGCCTGGATGGGGATGCTCACCCAGGTACACCGGGTCGCCCGCGAGGTTCATGAACGCCTCCAGCGCATGGATGCGGTCCGGGTCGGGGCGCTCGTGGATGCGGTAGAGGAAGGGCAGCTGGGTGTCCATGGCGAGGCGCGCCACGGTCTGATTGGCCAGCAGCATGAACTCCTCGATCAGGCGCTCGGATTCGCCGCGCTTCGGGCAGAGGATCTCCGTCGGCTCGTACTTCTCGTCCAGCACGAACGCGGCCTCGTCTATCTCGAAATCCACCGCGCCGCGCTCCTTTCGCTGCTCCTGCAGGCGCTGGGCGAGTCTGCGCATCGTCAGCAGCGACTCCGCCACCTCCTCCGGCAGCGGCTCCGGGTCGCCCTCGAAGAAGCGGTTCACGCCGTCGTAGGTCAGGCGCGCCCGGGAGCGGATGATCGAGCGGGTCAGATGGTGATCCACCACGCGCCCGGCGGGGGACACGTCCATCAGCAGGCTCATGGCGAGGCGATCCGCATCCGGCATCAGCGAGCAAAGGTCGTTGGACAGCGCCTCCGGCAGCATGGGCACGGTGTAGCCTGGCAGGTAGAGGGAGGTGCCCCGGCTGCGGGCCTCCCGATCCACGGCGGTGCCGGGGCGCACGTAGTGGGACACGTCCGCGATGTGCACGCCCAGGCGGTAGCCGCCGTCCGGCAGGGATTCGATGGACACCGCGTCGTCGAAATCCCGGGAGCCAGCGCCGTCGATGGTGAAGATCACCCGATCCCGAAGGTCGATGCGCTTCTCGTCCGGCTCCGGCATAGGCTCCCGGCGCAGCATGCGGGCGGCTTCTTCAGCCTCCGGGGGGAATTCGGTGGGGAAGTCGTGATCCTCGGCGGTGGCGCGCAGCCGTGCAAGCATGCTCCCGGCGTTGCCCAGAACACGAACTGCATGGGCGCGGATGGGACGGTTCGCCTGGGGATATTCGTCGATCTCCAGCAGGGCGATCTCGTTGTTGCGCACGAAGGACAAATCGCCGTCCAGCAGGATCGCATAGGGAATGCGCGGGTCGCAGGCCACGGCGGTGGTGCGCAGGCGTTCGACAGCCGCGCCGCATCGGCCCTTGCCGCGCCCCATGTGTTCGATGCGCACGCAGGCGGCGAGGGTCTTTTTCTCACGGCTGCAAATCGCCTCGATGGTGCAGCTGCCGGCGTTGTCAGGCCGCACCAGTATGCGGTCGCCGGGCATGGGCCGCAGCCGTCCGTCCGTGATGCGCAGCTGGTTGGAGCCATCGTCTGGCCTGCACACCGCCGCGCCGTTGTGCAGGAACGCCGCAACGCCGGAGACCATGCCCAGCTTCTCCGGCAGGGCGTACTTGCCCTTCTTGGAGAGGGCGATGCGCCCGCAGGCGGTCAGTGCGTCCAGATCCCTCTGGAGCGCGGTGTAGTCCATGCCGGAGAGCTCGGCAAGCTCGTTGATCGTGCGCGGCACGTTGGCGTGCTGAATGATTTCGTAGAGTGATTCGTTGATTTCGTTCATATTTCCATCCTGTATGATTTTCGCGGAGGTCGCACCGGGCGAATCCTCCGATTCCTTGTAGTTTGGGCAGAAAATCGCCGCACAAGTCATAGAATAGCACATTCCCGCATGAAAAGCAAGGAAAGCGGCTTGCGCACGCCGCGCCCCTCGGTTATACTGGAAGAAAGCGGAAACCGAAGGAGGAAGGACCATGCTGAAGAACAAGGCCGACAAGCTGGTGCTGAAGGCGCTGCTGGAGGTACCGGTGCCGGAGCTGCTGCGCCGGGAGGACGCTGCGCTGGCCCAGCGCTGCGGGGACGAGCTCAAGTCCCTCGCCAACCGGCTGCTGATGGGCCGCAGCGAACAGATCGAGATTCTCACGCCCTACGTGCTGCGCAG
>CAMBWJ010000115.1 GCA_945871545.1 uncultured Clostridia bacterium
AGCTGAGCACGCCGGGCAGCACGGTTTGCACCTCGCCGGGAACCATGGCGCGCATGATCGCCGCCTTGCAGATGCGGTCGATGGCAATGGCCGGCAGGGCCACCCACCACAGCCTACATCCTCTCCTCAATTGCATGAATGACCTCCGCGATGAATCCGCCGATGAGCGGAATGTTTTCGGTAATCAGGTGCCGCAGCAGCACGATCAGCGCCGCGCCCAGCACCGTAAAGCCGAAGGAAAAGCCCACGCCCCGCAGCATGCCGTAGAACAGGTTCATCCAGATCATCCTGCGGCGGTTGGTCACGTGCTCGATGTAAGCGTCCAGGTTCATGCGCTCCAGTGTGGCGATCAGCTTTTCGATCAGTGCGCTGTCGTGCACCTTCATGGCGAACACCTCCGCGAGAATTTTGGCCCTCTGCGGAGGAAAATATGCGAAAAGGGAGGGGCAATCAGCCCCTCCAAGCTGGTGGACGGGGGAGTAAACTCCCCCGCCGCAATGAATCCTGCAAATGCAGCGTGGCTTACTTCAGCAGCGCCTCGCTGGCGGTCAGTGCCTCCAGCTGCTCGTCCAGCAGCTTCTGGAAGTTGTTGCGATAGGCGTCCACAACGGCGTGCAGGCGATCCTCCTCGGCCTTCAGCTCGCTCACGGCCTTCTCGGCGCGGGCGGTGGCGGCTTCAGCCTGCTCCGTCGCGTCGGCGATGGTCTTTTCGGCCTTGGCGTTCGCGTCCGCAACGGTCTGCTGGGCCTTTTTCTTGGCCTCGGTGATGGTCTCGTCCGCGATGCGCTGCGCGCCGATCAGGGATTCGCGCATGGCGCTCTCCAGGTTGCGGAAGTAGCCGTTCTCATTGTAGTCCGGCAGCTTCTTCTCCATGGCGGCCTTCTCCGCCTTCGCTGCAGCCAGCTCGCTCTCCAGCTGCTTGATCTGGTTGGTCAGCGCCAGGCGCTCACGAACCATGGAGCCCAGCTGCTCCGCCAGCTCGTCGAGGAAATCGTCCACCTGCTCCACGTTGTAGCCGTCCGCTGCCTGCGTGGAAAACTCCTTCTCCTGAATATCCTTCACACTGATTGCCATAGCGCATTCTCCTTTTCATTGAAGTTGATGGTTTCCATGGAAGATCGAGCGGCCCGTACAGCAACCGCTCAGGCGGTATATCTGAAGAGGCGCACCGCCAGGCGACCCTTGCGCGTGCGTCCCTCAAATTCGAGGATCTTCATGCGGCCGTAGCCGCGAACGGAGAGCAGGTCGCCCTCCTCCAGGTGCACATCCCCGCGCAGCTCCGGCGCGTGGTTGCGCTTGACGAGGCCGGATTCGATCAGCCGCTGGGCCTCACTCCGGGACAGCTTCAGTCCCGCAGCGATCACCGCGTCCAGGCGCTCGCTGGACACCGTCGCGCGCAGCTGCGTGCCCTCCGGCTCCCGCAGTGCAGGCGGCGCGTCCATGGGCTCCACCTTCAGCGCGGCGCGCCCGGCGGATTCCAGATTCGCACGGATGTAGTCCGCCACATCCCGGTGGACGAACAGGTAGGCGCGACCCTCCTCTGCGCCGGGGGCGATGTCCCCGGTGGCGTCGCGCGTAAGGCCCAGGCCCATCACCGCGCCCAGCAGGTCGCGATGTCCCGGGCTTGCGTACTTGGGGTTCCAGCGCAGCTCCAGGCAGGCGATGGGGAAGTCCGCCTCGGCGGGCATTTCGTCCGCATAGAAGGCGGCGATGCGGCGCTCCGCGTCGGGGTAGCCGCCCCAGAAGCAGGCGTGCACCCCGGCGGCATTGGCCGCAGACAGCGCCTCGCGCTCCATCGGCGGCTCCAGAAAGCGGGTGCAGGCGATTTCGCCCGAATAGCAGGCCCGCAGCGCCAGCTCCCGCAGACGCTTGATCTCCAGCTCCGCAGGCGCGCTCATGTGATCATGCGCAGCAGGTAGTACAGCCGCCACCAGACCCAGTTGATGATCTGCAGGCCGATGATCGCAAACCAGCAGGAGAAGTCCAGCGGGATGCGGGTGCGGAGCATGATCCACTCGCTCAGGCGGCGGAAGGGCCGGATGAAGGGCGAGACGAAGTTGGTGAGCCAGTAGAAGAAGCGGAAGCTCGGGCGGAACCAGGACAGCACCACGTAGACCAGAATCGCGGTGTCTACGATTTGCAGGAAGTAGGAGCCGGCCTGAAAGACCCGGTACAGCGTCAGCATGTTGAAAGCCTCCCTTCAGTTGGGTTTCGGATGCGGCCGCCTGATCGATCAGAAGAAGCGGTCGTCCGTGTCGTAGGTCTCGTTGACCTCGACGGTCATCGGGGCGATCAGATAGGTGCGCTCCGAGGCCTTGCGGATGGTGGCGTGCAGGGCGAACACGGCTCCGGAGAGGGTGTCCACGGCCCGCTGCATCAGCCGGTCGTCGAGGTTGTCCATGGTCAGCACCACGGTGTTGTTCATGATGAGGTTGTCGATCACGTCGCAGCAGTCCTCCAGATTGTGCAGCGCGAACATCACCGTCTTCTGGCGGGATACGCCGGTATTGCGGCTGCTGCGCGGCTGGGTCTGGGGAGCCTCGTCGGCAAAGCCCTGTGAGGCGTCATCGAAGCGGGAGGCGGGACGGGGCGAGTAATCGTAGCGAGATGCGCTGCTGCTCGTGCTGCGGCGCTGGGTGGAGCTCTGGCTGCTCCGGGAATCGAAGCGGCTGGATGTAGAGGATGCGCTGCGGTTCATGCGCGGCGTGCGCGTGGGCTCATAGGACGAGGAATAGCGCCGGGACACTTCCTGCCGGGGCTGCTCCTGTGCGCGCTGCGTGCGCTGGGGCGCGTAGGCCTGCGGCCGTCCATAGTTGCCGGATTCGTATTCGTCATCGTAAGTCTCGCGCGGATCCTCGTCATCGACAAGTCCGATAAACTCCAGAACCTTGCCGAAGCCGCCGCTCTTTTTGCGCGCCATATGCGTAACCCCCTGTGTGATTTGTGGTAATGATTTTGTGCCTCAGGCCCGTGCGCCGAACAGCGCGCGGCCCAGGCGCACCATCGTGGCCCCTTCCTGGGCCGCGACGATGCAGTCGCCGGACATGCCCATGGACAGGATGTCCATGGAGATGTTGTCCATGTTCTGATCCCGCAGCCGGTCGAACCACGCGCGCATGCGCTTGAAATACGGCCGGACCTCCTCGGGATCGTCTGCCAGCGGCATGATGGCCATCAGCCCCCGAACGTGAATGCCCGGCAAGGCTGCGCATTTCTTCAGGAAGGCGGGAAGCTCCTCCTCGGAGATGCCGCCCTTCTGAGGTTCCCGGGCGACATTGACCTGCACCAGCACATCCATCACCCGATGAATCGCCTCCGCGCGGCGGGAGAGCTCCTCTGCCAGCGCGTCGCGATCCAGCGACTGCACCATGTCCACCCGGTCGATGATGTACTTGACCTTGTTGGTCTGAAGGCTCCCGATCAGATGTACTTGAAAATCGGGGTTCAGAGCGTCGATTTTGCCCATCAGCTCCTGCACGCGGTTTTCGCCGATCGTGCGGATGCCTGCGTCCCAGGCCAGATTGATGGTGTCCGCATCCCGGGTCTTGGTGACGGCGCAGATCTGCGCGCCGCCCCACTTTTGCGAGGCCTCGCCGATGCGGGACTGCCACAGCTGAACATTCTGAAGGATTTCTTCGCGATTCATGCAGCAACCTCCGCTTCCGAAGATGTATTACTTGATGCGTACGCGCTGACCGATGCCCAGCGCGCCGTCCACCAGCGGCTGGATCAGCGAGGTGCTGCCGTCGCTGGAGAGCACCTCCACCGGAACGAAGGTCTCGCCGCCCAGGTCGATCAGCCACACGCCCAGCTGGCCGTTCTCCTCGCTGAGCGCCTTGGAGGACACGGACAGGCCGGAGATGGTGGCGGTGAGCCGCGCGCGGCCGGTGCGCTGGTAGATCAGCGAACCGATGGGGTCGTTGATCTGGAACACGGCCAGGATCGTGCCGCTCTCCTTCTGAACGCTGGTGACGAAGGCGGTGAAGGAGAGGTCGTCGAAGCCCTCCATCTGCAGGGTGTAGGGCTGGCCCACCACCGGGTTCCAGGTCTTTGCGTCGGTGACGAGGGCCACGTACCACTGGTTCTGGTTCACGATGCGGTAGATCGCGGTCTCCTTCGCGCTCAGGCTGCTGCCCAGGCTGCCGCCGGCGAGCACGGTGTTCACGTCCGCGGCGGTGATGGAGGGCAGGGTTTCGGAGGACAGCGCGCCCTCGTAGCCGTCCATGTAGAAGGAGATCACGCCGCTCTGCGCGGCCTTTTCCTCCTTGCGCCAGGACTGAATGCTGTTCAGACGGGTGGTTTCCTCGTCGTAGAGCTTGCTGAGCTTCACGTCCTCGCGCTTGTTCTGGCGCAGATACTCCTGACGGTTGACCATGGCGGTCTCCAGCTGCCGCGCGGCGGTCAGCAGGCTTCCGTAGCTGTCGTGGTTCACCAGAGACTTGAACTCGGCAGCCATCATGTTCACGATGGTGTCGTAGCGCGCCAGGTTGTCGTCCTTGATGTTGTTCAGGATCACCGTCTTGTGGTAGTCCTGAATCTTTGCCCGGGTATCCTCCAGATTTTGCAGCAGCTTCTCGGAGTAGCCTGCGGAATAGACGTAGGCGACGGTGTCGCCGGTGTTCACCAGCGTGCCCTCGGTGGCGACGTACTCGATGTGGGCCGTGGATTCCGACGCGGCCACCGTCTCATCCCGGATGAGCACGCAATCCATGTTCTGCGTGAACTCGGACTGCGCCGCCATGATGACGGCCTCCTTGCTGCCAAAGTTCAGATGCGGGCGCACGATCAGAAAGGCGATGACCAGAAGAATCAATAGGAAGATGTAAAATCTTCCGGTGACCCGTTTTTTCCTGCGCATAAGCCTCGCTCCGAACGTTCAGAATGTCTTTTGTGGCAGCTTTTGCCGCGAGTGGGCATAGATCCACCAATGAAAAGCCTATTGTGTATTATAACCCATAATTGAAGCGGGTGCAATGATGATGTATTGACATTTTCGTGCCAAAATGATTATAATGGGTAAAGATTGCGGAGGCATGGTATGTTTGAATTGACTCGGAGCACGCTGACCATCTTCGGCTTCACGATTCACTGGTATGGCGTGCTGATCGCCCTGGGCGTGCTGGGCGCGGTGCTGTTGGCCTGGCTCCGGGAGGAGAGGCTGGGCCTGAAGAGGGAGACCACGCTGGATCTGGCGCTGATCTGCGTGCCGGTGGGCATCCTCTGCGCGCGGCTGTACTACGTGCTCTTCTCCTGGGACTACTACGCCGCCCATCCGGCGGAGATACTGGACATACGCGGCGGCGGGCTGGCCATCTACGGCGGCGTGATCGGCGGCGTGCTGGCGGGCTGGATCTATTCGCGGGTGAAGAAGATTCCCTTCGGGACGCTTACGGATCTGGTTGCGCCGGGACTGGCCTTCGGGCAGGCCGTGGGGCGCTGGGGGAACTTTCTCAATCAGGAGGCCTACGGCGCGGCGGTGACGAACCCGCATCTGCACATCGTCCCGCTGAGCGTATATATAGAAGGAAGCGGCTGGCACTGGGCCACGTTCTTCTATGAATCGCTGTGGTGCGCGCTGATCTGCATATCGCTGCTGATCGCCGAGCGGCGGGGCTTCTTCAAGCGGAAGGGGGACACCTTCCTGTGGTACCTGTTCCTCTACGCGCTGGAGAGATGTCTGGTGGAGGGCCTGCGCACGGACAGCCTGTACATCGGGCCGCTGCGGGTGAGCCAGGTTCTGAGCCTGACTGTGCTGCTGATTTTGCAGATCGGGCTGTGCCTGCGGCTGCGGGGGAAGCAGCACATCGCAATGTCAGGTCACCAGCTGATGTGCGTGCTGCTGCTGGGCATGTTCGTTTGCGTGCAGAAGCCCATCCTTGCGCTGATCTGGGCGCTGATCGTACTCTTGAACGCCGCAATGGGCTACGGCGTGTTATACAATCCGAACAAAACCGACGAGGAAAGTGCATGAGGTGGAACCAATGAGAAATCTGACGATGATGACGGATCTCTACCAGCTGACGATGATGTACGGTTACTACAAGACCGGCATGCGGGACAACCTTGCGACCTTTGACATGTTCTATCGCAGCAAGGACGCCACCACCCACTACGCGATCATGGCGGGACTGGAGCAGCTGATCGAGTATCTGGAGAACCTGCGCTTCGACGAGGAATCGCTGCGCTACCTGGGCAGCCTGGGCATCTTCGACGAGGACTTTCTGGACGAACTGCGCAATTTTAAGTTCCACGGCGACGTGTACGCCGTGCCGGAGGGCACCATCGTGTTCCCGGGCGAGCCGCTGATCCGCGTGACCGCGCCCATCTTCGAGGCGCAGCTGGTGGAGACGGCGCTCTTGAACATCATCAACCACCAGACGCTGATCGCCACCAAGGCCAGCCGCGTGGTGCA
>CAMBWJ010000116.1 GCA_945871545.1 uncultured Clostridia bacterium
GGGCGAGATGTGCACCGCCGTGCCCTCCACCTCCACGTACACCTTCGCGCTGGCGGACAGGCCGTTGGGGGCAACCACGGAGACCCAGGTCATGCCGCCGCCCACGCCCTCGATGCGCCCGGCGGAGTCCACCACGGCAATGGTTTCGTCTGCGGAGACCCACTTCAATCGGGTGTCGGATGCGTCGGCGTTGTAGCTGGCCTTCAGGCCGCTGATCTGGCCCTTGCCGATGTGCAGCTCGCTGGCGTTGAGCTTCAGTTCCCGCAGCGGCACGCCGCCCACCGTCACCTTCATCTCCGCCGTCGCGCCGCCGGAGGCCTCGCCATGGATCACCGTCTCGCCGGAGGCCAAGGCAACCACCGTGCCGTCGGCCTGAATGGTCGCCACGCGGCTGTCCCCGGAGTAGAAGCGCAGGCGCTGGTTCATGTCGTCGGAGCTGAGCGCGCAGCTGATCTTATAGCTGTCCCCCACCGACATCTTCAGCGCGGCAGGCGTAAAGATCAGCGAATCCTCCTGCCCTGCGCGCATCGGCAGAAACAGGAGTGCTGCCAGCAGCAGGCAAAACGCCAGCAGCGCAAGCTTTCCCTGGGCGGTCTTCAAGCCGGTACCTCCTATCGATTCAGCGCGCATCCGCAGCTGAATCCCTGTCGTCAATCCGATTCGCAAATGCCCGCACAGCCGTGCACGGCACAATCATCCATTATCTCATATATCATTATACGTGTTTTCCCGGCGCGGGTCAACGCTTTTTTCGCATCCCCCCTTGCCAAACCACCGCGCTTGGGTTAAACTGGTAGATAGATTTTATGCGTGCAGCAGATGCACATATAAGGAGGAGTTCGCTTGAAGATCCGGCTCAGCGAAGCGGAATTGAACCACCTGAACGCCTTTCTGGACAGCTGTCCCGACGCGGAGCGCCTGTCCGCCCGGGAGGCCGTGCTGGACCTCTACGACATCGAGCGCCCCATCTCCCTGAACTTCGTGTTCGTGAAGGGCGGTATCGGCGTGGACGGCGCGGCGGAGCTATTGTACAGCGAGGAGGAGCAGGGCTACTACATGGGCGAGCGCATCGAGGATCCCGAGGCGGTTCGCGCGGCGCTGCGCGAGGCGGGCGCGCTGCCCGGGGCATGAAATCCTCCGCCCGACAGAGAAGCGACCGCGCCTTCGACGCCATCGAAGGCCTCCTGTCCAGCATGCATCCCCGGCAGGACGTGCGCGCCCTGACGGACGGCCTGCGCGAGAGCTATGCTTCGGCGGACGCGCTGTTCGCGATGTCCGCGCACATGCTGGAGCGCGCCGGGCTGCACGCCCACGACGCGCTGCTGCTGAGCAGGCTGCCGGAGCTGAACCGGCACATGGCGCTGTCCCGCTTCGGGGAGCATCCGCGCCTGAACCGTCTGGCGCTGGCCTCGGATTATCTGGTGGCCAACTTCCACGGCCTGCGGGTGGAGCGCTTCTACATGCTCTGCCTGGACGTTCGCGGGCGGCTGATGGAGCGGGTGTTTTTGCAGGAGGGCACGCTGGACGGCGCGCTGTTCAGCCTGAAGCACGTGCTCGCGGAGCTGATGCGGGTGCACCCCGCCGCCATCGTCATCAGCCACAACCACCCCGGCAACACGCTGCGCCCGTCCCAGGCGGACATCGACTGCACCTGGGAGCTGCTGCGCGCGCTGGACGCGGTGGAGATCCCGCTGCTGGACCACGTCATCATCGCCGGAAGGAGCGCGGTCAGCATGCGGGAGAACGGCTTTGTGCCCACCGCGCTGTGGATGAAGCAGAAGCCCCAGTCCGCGCTGCAGCGCGACTGGCTGCTTGCGCCGGAAGCCCCGCCAAAGGACGCTTCTTCCAAAGAATGAGCGCGCTTTTTCGCGATTTAAACTGCGCGGACTTGACGCACCTTCCCCCATGTACGTATAATAAAACCGAATTGATCGAAGCGGCAACGGCGTCGTGCGACCTTTCTGCACCCCCCATGCCGCTTTTCCATGGACGACGCAAGCGCAATGGAGGGTTTGGAATCCATGATGAACGTATCCGCCGAATTCGGCATCAATGTATTCAACGACGCGGTCATGCGGGCCCGTCTCCCCAAGGAGACCTACAAGCAGCTGCAGAAGACCATGAAGGACGGCCGGCACCTGGACAGCAACGTGGCCGTGGTTGTGGCGAACGCCATGAAGGACTGGGCGCTGGAGAAGGGTGCGACCCACTACACCCACTGGTTCCAGCCCATGACCGGCATCACCGCCGAGAAGCACGACAGCTTCATCTCCCCCACCGCCGACGGCAAGGTCATCATGGAATTCTCCGGCAAGGAGCTGATCCAGGGCGAGCCGGACGCGTCCAGCTTCCCCTCGGGCGGACTGCGCGCCACCTTCGAGGCCCGTGGCTACACCGCCTGGGATCCCAACAGCTACGCCTTCATCAAGGACGGCGTGCTGTGCATCCCCACGGCGTTCTGCTCCTACGGCGGCGAGGCGCTGGACAAGAAGACCCCGCTGCTGCGCTCCATGGAGGCCATCAACCGCCAGACCCTGCGCGTGCTGAAGCTCTTTGGCAACACCGACGTGACCAACGTCCGCACCACCGTGGGCCCGGAGCAGGAGTACTTCCTGATCGACGCGGAGATGTACGACCGCCGGCCCGACCTGATCTACACCGGCCGCACCCTCTTCGGCGCCAAGCCGCCCAAGGGCCAGGAGCTGGACGACCACTACTTCGGCGCGATCAAGCCCCGGGTGCAGGCCTTCATGACCGAGCTGAACGAGGAACTGTGGAAGCTGGGCATCCTTGCCAAGACCGAGCACAACGAGGCCGCCCCCGCCCAGCACGAGCTTGCGCCCATCTTCTCCGTCACCAACATCTCCACCGATCACAACCAGATCACCATGGAGCTGATGCAGAAGATCGCCCGCAAGCACGGCATGGTGTGCCTGCTGCACGAGAAGCCCTTCGCCGGGATCAACGGCAGTGGCAAGCACAACAACTGGTCGCTGGCCACCAACACCGGCGTGAACCTGTTTGAGCCGGGCGAAACGCCCTATGAGAACGCCCAGTTCCTGCTGTTCCTCTGCGCGGTGATCAAGGCCGTGGACGAGTATCAGGATCTGCTGCGCGTGTCCGTGGCCTCCGCGGGCAACGACCACCGCCTGGGCGGCTACGAGGCCCCGCCGGCCATCGTATCGATGTACCTGGGCACGGAGCTGACCGAGATTCTCACCGCCATCGAGACGGATTCGGCCTACGGCAGTCACGAGAAGGAGGTCCTGAAGGTGGGCGTGCACACGCTGCCGCGCTTCCCCAAGGACACCACCGACCGCAACCGCACCTCGCCGTTCGCCTTCACGGGCAACAAGTTCGAGTTCCGCATGCTGGGCTCCTCGGCCTCCATCGCGGACACCAACACCGTCATCAACACCGCCGTTGCGGAGGAGCTGCGCGTCTTTGCCGACCGCCTGGAGGCGGCGGAGGACTTCGAGAGCGCCCTGCACGCGCTGATCAAGGAGACGATCGTCGCCCACAAGCGGATCATCTTCAACGGCAACGGCTACGAGGGCGCATGGGTGGAGGAGGCCAAGAAGCGGGGCCTTCTGAACCTGCGCGCCACGCCGGACTGCGTGCCCTGCCTGCTGGCGGACAAGAACGTGGAGCTCTTCACCCGGCACAAGGTGTTCAACCGCGCCGAGCTGGAGGCCCGGCACGAGATCATGCTGGAAAATTACGTCAAGCTCGTCAACATCGAGGCCCTGACCATGCTGGACATGGCCCGCAAGGACGTCCTGCCCGCCGTCAGCGGCTACATCCATCGCCTGACCAGCGCGGCCCTGGCCAAGAAGGAGCTGGGCGACGTCGACATGGACTACGAGCTGGAGAGCGCACGGCAGCTGTCCAAGCTGGCCGGCGAAGCGCACCGCTGCGTGCATCGGCTGGATGACGCGCTGGCGAATGCCACGGGCGACAGCCTGACGCTGGCCCGCAGCTATCGCGACGGCGTGCTCACTGCCATGAACGCCCTGCGCGCCGCCGTAGACGAGATGGAGGTCTACACCGACGCGTCCTGCTGGCCCTATCCCTCCTACGGCGCGATGCTCTTCAGCGTGCGCTGACGGAGTTTTGCCCACACCAGCCCTGCGGCGGCTTCAAGGGGGAAGCCGTCCTTCCGAGCCGTGTCGCGACGGTTTCACCGTGCGCGATGCACTTCCAATTCATTCTTACCGTTTGCAGCCGGTCATCCGATGGAGGATGATCGGCTGCGCGCATTCCCGGGCGATCCGGGAACCACATGAGGAGGCATTTTCATGAAGGACGGATTCATTCGCATCGCCGCCGCATCGATCCCGGTGCACGTGGCCGACCCCCGGGCCAACGCGGAGGAGATTCTGCGTGCCATGGAACGGGCGGAGGAGGCCCGGGCCAACCTGCTGCTCCTGCCGGAGCTGTGCGTCACGGGCTACACCTGCGGCGACCTCTTCGGCCTGGACGCCCTGCTGGATGCGGCCCGCGCGGCGCTTGCACAGATCGTGGAGGCCAGCCGGGACTGCTGCGCCGTGACCATCGTCTCGCTGCCGCTGCAGGTGGGCGCGGGGCTGTACAACTGCGCCGTGCCCATCGTCCGGGGCCGGATTCTGGGCGCGGTGCCCAAAGTTCATCTGCCCAACTACGGTGAATTCTACGAGGCGCGCCAGTTCACACCGGGCACCATGGGTCAGGTGCAGCAGATTTCCCTCTGCGGTCAGAGCGTTCCCTTCGGCGCGGGGCTGCTCTTTGCCCACGAGGCGCTGGACGCCTACTGCTTCGGCATCGAAATCTGCGAGGACGCGTGGGTGGTCTCCCCGCCCTCCGAGGCCATGGCGCTCTCCGGCGCGACGATCCTGCTCAATCCCTCCGCCTCGGACGAGGTCATCGGCAAGGCCGCCTACCGCCGGGAGCTGATCCGATCCACCTCCGCCCGGGAGATCTGCGCCTACGCCTACGCCTCCGCTGCGCCCTCCGAATCCACCCAGGACGTGGTGTTCTCCGGCCACCTGCTGATCTGCGAGAACGGCGCAACGCTTGCCGAGCAGCAGCCGCTTGCGGATTCCGGCATGATCTTCACCGAGGTTGACCTTCAGCGCCTGCGCCACGACCGCCACCAGAACACGGGCTTCCGGGGCGACGAGAACCTGCCCCGCGTAAGCTTTGCGCAGGAAATCCGCGAAACGCCCCTGTCCCGGCAGTTTGAGCCCAACCCCTTCGTGCCCTCGAACCCCGAAACCGTGCGGGAGCGCACCGAGAACATCCTGCGCATCCAGACCTGCGGCCTGAAGAAGCGGCTGGAGCACACCCGCGCCAAGACGGCAGTGATCGGCATCTCCGGCGGTCTGGATTCCACGCTGGCGCTGCTGGTGGCGGTTCGGGCCATGGACGCGCTTGGTCGCCCCCGCACGGACATCCTCGCGGCAACCATGCCCTGCTTCGGCACCACCCGGCGCACCAGGAGCAACGCCGTGGTTCTCTGCGAAGCGCTGGGCGTGACGCTGAGGGAGATCGACATCGCCGCGTCGGTTCAGCAGCACCTCTCCGACATCGGCCACGATCCCTCTGTCACCGACGTGACCTACGAAAACGCCCAGGCCCGGGAGCGCACCCAAGTGCTGATGGATCTGGCGAACCAGAGCGGCGGTCTGGTGATCGGCACGGGCGACCTGTCGGAGCTGGCGCTGGGCTGGGCCACCTACAACGGCGACCACATGTCCATGTACGCGGTCAACAGCTCCGTGCCCAAGACGCTGGTGCGCCACATCATCCGCTTCGAGGCCGACCGTGCCGATCCGGCGCTCCGGGCGGTGCTCATGGACATTCTGGACACCCCGGTGTCCCCGGAGCTGCTGCCCGCCTCCGCCGACGGCGAGATCTCCCAGCGCACCGAGGAACTGGTGGGCCCCTACGCCCTGCACGACTTCTTCCTCTATCATCTGCTGCGCTTCGGGAGCACGCCGAAAAAGATCCTGCGGCTGGCGCGGCATGCCTTCGACGGCGAATTCGACGAAGCCACCATCCGCAGGTGGCTCACCACCTTCCTGCGCCGCTTCTTCGCCCAGCAGTTCAAGCGCAGCTGCCTGCCGGACGGCCCGAAGGTCGGCTCCGTGACCCTCTCGCCGCGCGGCGACTGGCGCATGCCCTCCGACGCCTGCGCCCAGGCCTGGCTGCGGGAGCTGGAAGAAAACTGAACGCACAAAAGCCCTTCCGACGCAAATCGGAAGGGCGCAAGCTGTCGAGAAACCAAAGAGAGCGCGAAAGAAGCGCCGTCCTTTCATATATCAATCGCACCCGGCGGCGTGTACGTCGGGTGCGAGCGATTTTTGCGGCGGAAAATCCCATTTTCCAGAGAAAAAAAACGCTTCTT
>CAMBWJ010000117.1 GCA_945871545.1 uncultured Clostridia bacterium
CTTAATTTATCGGAATGATCTTCACATTGCCGCTCTGCACGCCCGTTTCCCTGCAAACCAGGTCCAGTATGACGCTGCACTCCTGCTGGGTAACCAGCTCCGCACGCAGCAGCACATTCACCGAATCGCTCTGCACCGTGACCACAGGATCGTCAAAGCCCCGCAGCGTGAGCAAACCCTCCAGCGTGAGCTCGTGCTCCTCGCGGCTGCACATCTCCATCAGCTGGCGCTGCGCGAGGGCCGCGATCTCCGCCTCAGTTCCGTCGCCGTGCACGATTTCGTTCAGCTGCGCCTTCTGCATCGCGCGCAGCTGCTCCCTCTCCGTGCGGAAGGTAGCAACCGCGTCCTCCTCCTGCACCGCCGCGTTCACTGGAGCGACGGGCACATTCACACTGCTGCAGCCCATCCACCAGCCCACTGCCGCCATCGCCAGCGAGAGCACGATGAGTCCCACTACACCTTTA
Organism: uncultured Clostridia bacterium; assembly: GCA_945871545.1. The sequence goes on from CAMBWJ010000117.1 coordinate 465, forward strand.
ATCCTGCCCAGGCGCCGCGCTGCCATCTGCCTTCACCTACCTCACAATCTCGATCTGACTGAGCTCCAGGTCCGTCAGCGCCTGCACGGCGCGTTGCAAGCGCAGCATAACCGCCACATTCTCCGCGCCGCTGGCAACCACCACCACGCCCGTGCATTCGCCGCTGTCGTCCCGGGCGATCATCACGTGCACGCGCCCCGCGCCGTCGATCTTCGACAGGATGCGCTGCATGCGCGCCTCCTCGTCGCTGGCGGTACTTCCCCCGCCGCTTCCCAGGGCGATCAGGATCAGGATGCAGACGAGCGCGATCAGAATGGTTGGCTCCAGCCAGCGCGCGGCCCGGATTGTCTCGAACAGCTGCTTCAAGCGACCTCACCCTCATCCGTTCAGCATCCGCCACGCGCCGCAGACCGCCGTCACCGTCACGGCAGCGATCCGCAGTCCCAGCGCCAGGCGAATTGCCGGAAAGAATCTGCTCTGCCGGGTCAGCTGCTCGCAGATCGCCGCCGCCATGCACAGGGCCGAGACCGTTGTGAGAAACTGTTTCACCGTCCATCCCTCCTAGCCCAGCAGCGCGCGCCCCGCAGCCATCGACGCGCCCAGCAGGATCATGCCCAGCGTGAGCGCCGCCGCGCAGAGCATCAGCAGCATCTGGCACACCCCCGCTGCCTGCTCCGCCGCCCGTGCCGCACGCTTCTCCCCCAGCGTGTCCAGCAGCACCGAGTGCAGGTTCAGCATCAGCATCGCCGCCGCCGTGCGCAGCATGGGCTGCAGGCCCAGCGCCAGCAGCAGCACAACGCCGCTCACGCCCACCGCGTTTTTGGCGATCAGGATCCCCGCGACGTAACTGTCCCATGCGTCGGACACGCCGCTGCCGATCACCGAGGTCACGCTGTCCACCGCGTACTTTGCCGTGCGCACCGCCACGCCGTCCATGCCGGACGCGACCGTGCCCTGAATCGCCGTGAGTGCCGTGAACAGCGTAATGGCAAGCCCCGCACCCCAGTTCGTTGCCTTGCGCATCAGGCGGCAGGCCCGGCTCAGGTCGATGGCCTCGCTCAGGTTCCCGGCTACGGCGACGGCCAGCGTGTACCGGCACAGCGGAAGGCCGTACTTCAGCAGCACGTCCTCCACCGCGCCGCCCACCAGCGCTGCCATCGGGGAGAGCAGCGCCGCGCCGTTGGTCATGCCCGCCGCCGTCATCAGCGCCGCGAGGGGCGGTGCGACCGCGTCTGCGAAGCCCCCGACCCGCCGCATGCAGGCCTCCACGCCCACCATGCCGTTCAGTACCAGCCGCATCATGCCCAGCATCAGCGTGCACAGCAGCAGAAAGCGCGCGCCCTCGCTCCCGCCATTCCCCTCCGGAAGCGCACAGCGCAGCGTCGCCAGCAGCAGTGCCGGTGCGATCAGTGCCCCGCAGGCGCGCAGCGCCTCCCGCAGCGCGGTCAGCGCCCGATCCCGAAGCCGGGCAAGCAGCTCGTCCGCAGACGCAAGCTCCCCCTGCGCAGCGTCCTGCACCACCTGCTTGAGATCCAGCTCCGGCGCGACCTCCCCGGCGAACTCCTCCAATCCGCCCAGATCCGCCGCATCCAGCGCGCGGTTCACCGCCTCCTCCGCTATGCAGCTCCCGCATAGGATCAGCAGGCACAGCAGCACAAGGATCCCCCGCCTCATGCCAGCAGCTCCGCGATGCGCTCCATGATCTCGGCGGCGGCGGGCAGCGCCGAGGCGACCACGCCGATGCGCACGCCCACGTCGATCCGGTGCGCCAGCGCGCCCTCGCCCGCGTCCCGGCAGATGTCCGACGCGAACTCCGCGATCACGGCAATGCCGCAGATCTTCACAAGGTACAGCTGCTGCGCTTCCCCCTGCGCATAGTCCTCCAGGGTCTTCAGTGCCCGGGAGAACGCGCCCAGATCCGCGCCGGAGAGCATCAGTGCCGCCACGCCCGCAGCCATCGCCACCGCCGCGGCCATCTGCGGGTGCGCCGCGCGCAGCGTCATGCAGATCAGCGCCGCCGACAGGCACAGCACCAGTATGCGCAGAACCTGCATCAGTCAAAGCCGAACATCACCCGGATGCTCTCGAAAAACTCCGACACCATGCCCACCACCATCATCAGCACCACGATCAGCCCCGCCATCGTGGCCAGCGTGGCCATGTCCTCCCGGCCCGCGCGCTTGAGCAGCAGGGAGATCACCGTGACCAGGATGCCGATCGCGCCGATCTTGAACACGAAGTCAATCTCCATATTCACCTCAAACGATCAGAATGCACAGGGCGATGCCCACCAGCGCGCCCAGCGCTGTGTAGGTCTTGGATGCGTCGCTGAAGCTCTTGCGCGCCTGACTCTGCGCCTCTTCCAATTGGGCGATGCAGTCGGAGAACAGCTCCATCTGCTCCTCGCGGCCGCTGCCGCCCAGGCGCTGAAAGAAGCCGTCCAGCAGCCGCAGATCGTCCTCCGTGAGGCAATCCAGCATGCAGCCGCGCTTCGTCGCGGCGGCGCGCAGCTCCTCCCAGCACTCCCGAAGGCCGCAGTCCTCCCGCAGTGCATTGCCCAGATCCCGGAACAGCCGCGAATCGGACTTGCGCAAGAGGATCCCCAGCGGCTCCATGGAGTTGAGCATGCGCAGCCTCAGCACGCGCATGGCCGCCAGCAGCTCCCCCAGCAGCTCGAACCTGCGCCTGCGCGCGTTGGAGAGCATCCTGCCCGTGCCTGCGCCCGCGATCAGGATGATCGAGAGCAGTATCCCTTTCAGCATTCGATTTCCTCCCCGCTCACACAATCGTAAATTGCCCGGACGCGCCCCGGCGGCGGCCCCAGCAGCACCATGCGGTCGAACACGCCCTCCCGAAGAACCGCCGCCAGGCTCTCCCGGCGCAGCGCATCTGCAAATCCAGCGGCATGGGCCGTGGCGAGCACCGAAGCGCCGCACCTGCGCGCGTCCAGCAGGGCCGCCGCGTCCGCTGCATCGCCGATCTCGTCTGCCGCCAGCAGCTGCGGTGCGCACGTGCGGATCAGCAGCGGCAGCGCCAGCGCCTTCGGACAGCCGTCCATCACATCCGTGCGCGGCCCCACGTCCATCTGGGGAATCCCCTCCCAGCAGGCCGCAAGCTCGCGCCGCTCATCCGCGACGGCCACGTTCCAGCCGGACGCGGAGGCGATGCGAATGAGATCCCGCAGCAGCGTCGTCTTTCCCATGCCCGGCGGCGACAGGATCAGCGCGCTGGTCAGGCCCTTGCCAAAGAGCAGCTTCGCCAGCGCATCGCCGCAGCCCCTGATCTCGCGGGGAATGCGGATGCACAGCGACGCGACCTCCGACACGCTCTGTATCGCGCCGGAGCGGACGCTGATCTTTCCGCACACCCCCACGCGCAGACCGCCCTGCGCCGTGAAGTATCCCTGCTTCAATTCCTCCTCGAAGGCGTAGAGGCTGTCCCCGCAGAGGCGGCGGATGATCCTGTGCAGGGCGGCGGCGTCCAGAACCGGACCGGCAAGCTCCGTTCCGTCCAGCCTGCACAGCCGCGTCTTCTGCCCACAGCGCAGGCGCAGCTCCGATACGCTGTCCGCCTCCCTGCGCAGCAGCGCGCCGGTCTCTCCGCCGAGGCAGTCCGCCAGCCTGTCCACCGCCGCCATCCTCCCACCTCCTCCGGTACAAACTATTCTTATGGCGAATGCCTCCCATTCTGAACCTGTAATTCACCTGCGCGGGGAATTTTCCCCGGGATTTGCACGCAAGGTGCAAGCATGGGATCCATCCACCTGCGCAACGCCCCAAAAATAAAAATTGCAGGAGAAGCCCATTTTAACTTTGCATTTTCCAATTCTCATGATATAATCAGATGGGGGTGTATAACTTATGAAGAGAGCAACAAAACAGGTACAGTACAAGATCCTGTCCATCGATCCCTGGTTGAAGCCCTTCTACAATGACATCGAGCTTCGCATGCGCCGCTACAACGACGTGCGCAGGCAGCTTCTGGGCGACAAGGTGGATCTGTCCGCCTTCGCCAACGGATATATGTACTACGGATTCAGCCGCACCGAGGACGGCTGGGTCTATCGCGAGTGGCTTCCCGGCGCGGACGAGGTGCATCTGATCGGCGATTTCAACAACTGGAATCGAACCTCCCATCCCCTCAAGCGCCTGGAGAACGGCGTGTGGGAGATTCAGCTGGAGGGCGCGGACGCCCTGCAGCACGAGCAGCGCGTGAAGATCCAGGTGCGGCGCGGCAAGGAGACCTTCGACCGCATCCCGGCCTACATCCGGCGCGTGGTGCAGGATCCCACCACGAAGCAGTTTTCCGGCCAGATCTGGGCGCCCGCGCGCCGCTTCATCTGGACCGACGGCAGCTACAAGAAGCGCAAGCTGACCACGCCCATGATCTACGAGGCCCACGTCGGCATGGGCCAGGAGCGCGAGGGCATCGGCACCTACCGCGAGTTCGCCGACAACAACCTCAAGCGCATCGCCGACCTCGGCTACAACACGGTGCAGCTGATGGCCATTCAGGAGCATCCCTACTATGCCTCCTTCGGCTATCAGGTGTCGAATTTCTATGCAGCATCCTCCTGGTACGGCGATCCGGAGGATCTGAAGTACCTCATCAACAAGGCCCACGAGCTGAACCTGTTCGTGCTGCTGGACGTGGTGCATTCCCACGCCTGCCCGAACACCGGCGAGGGCCTGAACCAGCTGGACGGCACCGACAACCAGTACTTCCTGCCCGGACAGCGCGGCTGGCATCCCGCCTGGGGCACGAAGCTGTTCAATTATGCCCGGATGGAGGTGCTCCACTTCCTGCTGTCCAACCTGAAGTTCTGGCAGGATGAGTACCACTTCGACGGCTTCCGCTTCGACGGCGTGACCTCCATGATCTATCAGGATCACGGCCTGGGTACCAGCTTCTCCAGCTACGACCAGTACTTCGGCCTGAACACCAACGTGGACGCCATCACCTACCTCCAGCTGGCGAACGAGCTGATTCACTCCGTGAATCCCTTCGCCGTGACGGTTGCGGAGGAGATGAGCGGCATGCCCGGCATGTGCATCCCGATCCGCAGCGGCGGCGTGGGCTTCGACTATCGCCTCTCCATGGGTCTGCCGGACTTCTGGATCAAGCTGCTGAAGGAGTACAAGGACGAGCAGTGGGACATGCACAAGCTCTGGTATGAGATGACCACCCGCCGCCCGAAGGAGAAGAACATCGGCTACTGCGAGTCCCACGACCAGGCGCTGGTGGGCGACAAGACGCTGATCTTCCGCATGGCGGACGCGGAGATGTACACCGGCATGGACAAGGCCTACCACTCCCCGGTGATCGACCGCGCCATCGACCTGCACAAACTGATCCGCTTCTCCACGCTGGTGCTGGCCTGCGACGGCTATCTGAACTTCATGGGCAACGAATTCGGCCATCCCGAGTGGATCGACTTCCCGCGCGAGGGCAACGGCTGGAGCTACAAGTACGCCCGCCGCCAGTGGTCGCTGTCGGAGAACGGCTATCTGAAGTACCAGTGGCTGGAGAACTTCGACCGGGCCATGCTGAAGTTTGCGCGCAAGTATCGGGTGCTGAGCAAGCCGCAGGCGGTGAACCTGTGGATCGACCAGGACAACAAGATCATCTCCTTTGCGAAGGGCGATCTGCTGTATCTGTTCAATTTCAACACCACGAAGTCCGATCCGAAGTTCTTCATGCACGCCCACATCACCGGCGCTGGCAACTATCGGGCAATCTTCTCCAGCGACGACGCCGAGTTCGGCGGCCTGGATCGCGTGAGCAAGGACTACGTCTATCTGGCGAAGGAGGTTCCGGAAAAGGGAACCGGCTTCGAGGTTTACATTCCCTGCCGCACCGCCGTGGTGTTCAGCAGGATCTGATGGTGGACAGTGCATCATTGCGCATGCGGT
>CAMBWJ010000118.1 GCA_945871545.1 uncultured Clostridia bacterium
TTATGCCCTCTTCCTGCGGCGAAGGGTCGCAGCCAGCACTGCCGCGGCAGCGCCGAAGAGAACCACCGCCACGCCCACCGGCATGGAAGTGTCGCCGGACTTGGGCACGGCCTTGCCGATCACGCGGGCGCTGATGTCCATGCTCACGAGCATCCTGCCCTCCGCGTCAAAGGCCTCCATGCGATAGACGCCGCTGTTCTCCACCTGGGCGTTGACGATGTTGTACACCTTCTGGTTTGCGCCCTCGATGGCCTCGTCCTCAAAATACCACTGGTAGGATGCGGGCACGACGCCGTCAATGTTGACCTCCATCGAGAGATCCTCGCCTGCGTCCACCACCGCATTCTGCGTCATATGCGAAACGCGCATCACGACGGTCGTGGAAATCACGCCGTCTGCCAGGGCATATGCCCCCAGCATCAACGCCATCACGGCCATCCATGCGACAATACGCCTCACTGCTCGGTTCACGGAGTCATCCTCCCCAATCGATTGATCCCTATTATCATTTTTATTTTATACTATAATTCGACACAGTTCAACGTTTATGCGGGTTTCTGCACAGAATCGACTAGATTTCGTAATAATTCTATTTTATTAGAAATATTCATTCATATAAATTTAATTTATTCGCAAGGGGAACGATGCGCTTCCCCTTCTTTTCCGCACATTTCACCTGCGTCGCTTTACTTTTTTGCATGTGCAATGCTATAATAGAAGAAGATATGCGGAAGAATCGTTGATAGACCAGAAAAACTTTAGGAGATCGTATGCCTGGATATTTGCTGCTACTTGCCTTTCTGATTTGCGGCGTAATCATCTGCGATGCGCTGTTTTCCCACCGCTGCGGCCTGGTGCGCCTCTGGCTGGGCCTGTGCATGGGTCTGATGCTGATGATGTGGCTGCCCGTGCCCTTCGCCTACCTGCTGAACTTTACGCGCCCTGCGCAGCTGCTGGGGCTCGCCGTCGCGGCGATGCTTGCGCTGCTGGCCACCTGGGGCAAGCGCTTCATCCGCCGCGGCGCGCCGCTGCTGAATGGCGCGTGCCCGAAGATGGGCTTTCTGGGCGGCATGCCGGTCTGGCTGCCCCTGGTGCTGATCGTGCCCTTTGTGCTGCTGTCCGGCTACCTGCAATACACCCACATGCTGCGGGAGGTGGACGGCGTGCTGTACGTGGGCCAGTCCACCTACGGCGATCTCTGCCTGCATCTGGGCATCGCGACGGGCCTGCGCGGCGCGTCCTTCCCGCCGGACTACACCATCCTCCCCGGCACGCTGCTGGGCTATCCCTTCCTGACGGACAGCATGGTCACCTCCATGCTGCTCTTCGGCAGCGATCTGGCGTTGTCCTTCGCCCTCACCGGCACGCTGATGATGGCGCTGGTGTACACTGGCTTCGTGCTCTTTGTCTGGGAGCTGACCCACAAAAGCGCGGCTGTGGTGCTTTCCTTCCTGCTGATGTTCCTGAACGGCGGTCTGGGCTTCCTCTACGTTTTTGACGGCGCGCTGAAGGATCCGACGATGCTCAAAAACGTGTTCACCGGCTTCTACAAGACGCCCACGAACATGCCCGAGCTGAATCTGTACTGGGTGAACGTGATCGCGGACATGATGGTGCCGCAGCGCACGCTGCTGGGCGGCTGGACGATGCTGCTGCCCGCGCTGTACATGCTCACCGACGCCGTGCACACCCGGGATCTGCGACGCTTTGCCCTGCTGGGCGCGTGGGCGGGTCTGATGCCGATGGTGCACACCCACTCCTTCTTCGCCCTGGGCCTGCTCAGCGGCGGCGTGATGCTCAGCCGGCTGCTGCGCGCACCGGCGAAGAAGCGCCTGCACTGCCTCAGCTGCTACTTCTGCTACGCCGCTGTGGCGCTGGTGCTGGCGCTGCCCCAGCTGCTGACCTGGACCTTCCCCCAGACTGCCGGCAGCGGCAGCCTCAGCTTCCGCTTCAACTGGGTGAACAACCAGGGCAACGGCAGCCTGACCGACGGCTACTTCTGGTTCTGGATCAAGAACGTGGGCCTGGTGTACCTGCTGATGGCGCCCGCCGCCCTCTCCGCGCGCAGGGGCAGTCTGATGCGCTCGCTCTCCCTTGGCGCCCTGGTAATCTACACCGTCGCGGAGTTCATCCAGTTCCAGCCCAACGCCTACGACAACAACAAGCTTTTCTATGTGGCCTACATGATCATGCTGCCCACGGTCGCAATGTATCTGATCAGTCTCTGGCACCGCCTGCGGGGCGTGCGCGGCCGGGCGATGCTCGCCTGCCTGTTCATCGGCGCGTCCACGATCTCCGGCACACTCTCCCTCGCCCGCGAAACGATTTCCAGCTACATGCTCTTTGGCCCGGACGAGGTGCAGGCGGCGGCCTTCATCGACGAAAACCTGCCCGCCGACGCGGTGTTCCTCACCGGTGACCAGCACAACAACGCCGTAGCTGCCCTCGCCGGCCGGCACATCGTCTGTGGCACGGACAGCTACCTCTTCTACCACGGCATCGACTCCAGCGCGCAGCATGCGGCGGAGAGGCAGATGCTCTCCAATCCCGGCGAGAGCGCCGACCTGTTCGATGCGTACGACGTGAACTACATCTACATCTCCGGCCACGAGCGCGCCTATTTCCGTGCGGACGAGGCCTGGTTCCTCGAAAACTGCTATCTGATCTACGATCAGGACGGCGTGCGCATCTTCGCCTTCGACGAGGAGGATGCGCTGGCCTGCGTCGCAAAGGTGGAGGACGCCGCACTTGCGGCGGAATGATTAAACTTCATAAATGCGCTTGTATTTGTGCGCCGCATGCGCTACAATGAAAGTGGAAGATTCTCGCCGGAAGCCGCACGCGGCCTTCCGGCGTTCGGAGGTTTCAATGAACCATAGATTTCCCACGCTCGTCCTCGCCGGCGCTCTGTTTGCCCTGTGCCTCGCGCTGGGCGGCTGCGATGCGCAGCTCGACGAGAGCATACTGACGGCGGAGGCCAATTACGACATCGACATCTCCCTGCCCTACGCCACGGTCACGCCGCCGCCCGCCTTTCAGGAGGATGCGGAGGCGCTGGTGATCGATTCCGACGGCGGCGTCACCGTCAACGACCCTGCGGCGCTGCTGGAATCGGAGACCGCCAGCGAGTCCGGGCAGAACAGCAACTACAAATCCCTGCGTCTGGGCAACACGGGCCTTGCGGTACAGGCGCTGCAGACCCGCCTGAATGAGCTGGGCTACTACTCCTCGGGCGTGTCCGGCATCTTCGATTCCGACACCGAGCAGGCCGTGCGCCGCTTTGAGCAGACCTACGGCACCATGCAGACCGGCGTCGCCACCACCGAATTGCAGCAGCGCCTGTTCGCCCCGGATGCGCTGATCTACGGCAGCGACGCCTACAACAAGGCCGTCATCTCCCAGTACAAGGTTCTCCAGCGCGGCGACGTGGGCAGCTCGGTCTACGCGCTCCAGCAGCGCCTGAAGAACCTGGGCTACCCCATCGATTCGCTCACCGGCATCTTCGACAACGAGACCGCCAACGCCGTCATGCTGTTCTACGAGGCCTACGGCCTGACCGCCGACGACGTGGCCAACGTCGCGCTGCAGAAGGAGCTCTACTCCGATTCCGCCCGGGCCTACGGCGGCGGAAGCACGCAGACCGGCTCCGGCGTGATGCTGCGCTCGCTGGCAGACATCCAGCAGCGGCTGATCGACCTGGGCTACCTCAGCGGCGAGGCCGACGGCGAGCTGGATGCGCGCACGCAGATCGCCATCAAGCTCTTCGAGGAGACCTGCGGCCAGCTGCCCTCCGGCGCGGTCACTGCCCAGCTGCAGGCGCTCTTGGAGAGCGAGTACGCCCCCGGCTTTGACACCCTGGGCAGCCAGTATCCCAACCTGATCGAGGGCGCCAGCGGCGAAGAGGTGCTGCGCCTGCAGAGCCGCCTGATCGCGCTGGGCTTCGCGTCCGGCACGCCCAACGGCGAATACGGCGGCGCGACCACCGCAGCCATCCGCCTGTTCCAGAACCGCAACTCTCTGGAGGAAACCGGCATTGCCAGCAGCTATGTGCAGGCGGTGCTCTACTCCTCCTTCGCACTGAACATCGACGGCGAGACGATGCAGAACATCGCGCCCCAGGCCACCGAGGCCCCGGTCGAAGCCGAGGCTCCCGCGACAGCGGACGCACAGCCCATCGCCGAGACGCTGCGCGTGGGCAGTTCCTCTGACGCGGTGCTCGCGCTCCAGAGCCGCCTGACCGAGCTGGGCTACATCACCTCGCTGACCGGCACCTACGACGAGCTCACCGCCCGGGCCGTCTCCAGCGTGCAGACCGCGCTGGGGCTGGAGGTCACGGGCGAGGCGGACGCGGCGCTGGTGGAGTTCGTCTCCTCCGAAGCGGCCCCCCGCAGCGGCATCGTCTACGCGCGGGCGGATCTGACCTACCCGACGCTGACCGTGGGCGACTCGGGCGACGCGCTGGATGCGCTTCAGGCCCGCCTGCAGGAGCTGGGCTACCTGACGAAGAAGCAGGTCGGCGGCAGCTTCGACGACGCTACGGCGCAGGCTGTGCGTCAGATTCAGGAGGCGCTGAACCTCAGCCCCAGCAGCGAGGTCTCCCCCGCCCTGCTGTCCTACCTGCTGAGCGATGCCAGTGACGGGCTTGCGGTTGAAAACTGAGCTTCCATATATAGAGACAGCGGATAACCTCTTGCGAGGTTGTCCGCTGTCTCTATATATGGATGTGTTTCGCGCGTCAGTGCATGCCCATCTGACCCTTGCTGCTCAGTCCGTCTCCGGCCATCATCGTCTCCAGCACGTCGATGTCGGTGGCGATGTCCAGCGCGTCGTTCTGGAACAGGCGGTCCAGCTGCTTCTCGAAGGCCGCGATCAGCGTGTCCAGCACGCTCTCGATCTTCCTGCGGCTGGCCACGATGTTCTCGCCCTGGTAGCTCTGCTCCTCCAGCATGTCGTAGGACTTGAGCAGCTTGAGCGTGGTGGGCAGGTAGTAGTTCATGAACTTGCGCACGTCCTGCTCCCGCTCGGGATTGTCGATCACCGCGCGGAAGATGCCCGCTGTGAGCGTTCCGATGCGGTCGATGCGCGCCGACACCGCCTCGTCCTCGATCTGCTCGTTGAGCTGGTACAGCTCGTTGAGGATGCGCTCCAGCTCGTCCATGTAGGTCTTTTTGACGTTTGCGGGGCTGGGCTTCTTCGCAGGCTCCGGCTGGGGTTCCGGCTCAGGCTGCACCGCAGGCTCCGGCTTCACAGGCTCTGCGGGCCTGAAGTCCGCGTCCTGCGCGTCGTCGGAAAACACCTGGTCGCCGCGCAGCATGTTCAGCACCTCGTTCACCAGATCGCGCCAGCCGCCGCTCTGTTTGGCCTCGCGCGCCACCGGCGGCAGCACCAGCTCTCCGTGGGCCAGATCCAGATATGCGCCGTCGCCGAAGTAGCCCCGGGCGATCATCGTCTGAAGCTGCTTGCGCATATCATTCGCGGACAGCTCCACCGCCTTGGCCAGCTCCTTGACCGGCACGTGCTGGCGCAGGCCGATCACCGTGCAGCACTCGTGAAAGCGCCGGATCAGGCGACGCTCGGCGCCGCGCTTGCCGCACTTGATGAAGCAGCCGATGCTTGCCGCCAGAAAGGCGATGCCCGCCACCGGAATCGACCACAGCGGAATCATCACAAGGCCGCCGATCAATGCGCCCGTGCCGCTCTTGGGTTCCTCCGGGCTGAAAAATCTTCCATTATAGGTTCTGCCCATTCATTTTCACACTCCTAGCCGATATTATATATGAATGCGGTAAATTTTTCAATCGGTTTGTCGCTCCCAGAAGGCATTCAACTTACGGTTGAGTGCGCTCATGCTGGCGATCTTCTGCAACCGCCAGTGGCTCGGCATCAGCTCCAGATACTTCTCCGATGCGTATCTGGCGTCCAGCAGCAGCACCACGCCCCGGTCGGTCTCGGTGCGGATCACGCGGCCCGCCGCCTGAAGCACCCGCCGGAAGCCCGGGTAGGTGTAGGCCGCGTCGTAGCCGCCCTCAAAGCCGTCGTCGTAGATCTCCCGCAGCAGCTCCGACTCCGGATTCACCTGGGGCATGCCCGTGGAGATGATCGCCGCGCCGGACAGCCGGTCGTCGGGCAGATCCACGCCCTCGGAGAACACGCCGCCCAGCACGATGAAGGCCGTGAGCGACTCCTGCGGGTTCTGCTCGAACAGCTCGATGAACCTGCGCCGCCTGTCCTCGCTCATGTGGCTCTCCTGGCACACCGCGCGCTCCCCCGGATAGCGGGTGCAGTAGTATTTGTACGCCTGCATCAGGTAGGCGTGGGAGGGAAAGCAGGCCAGATAGTTGCCCTTATGGGCCTGGCTCATGGCGTGGATGAT
>CAMBWJ010000119.1 GCA_945871545.1 uncultured Clostridia bacterium
TATACCACATTTTTTGCGTTTCATCAAATTCCGCACACAAATTCGGCGGATTTCATAGTAAGCATTGGCCGAACGAAACGGCCGGGAGGAGGAAGAAGTATGTCGTGTGGCAAGATGCCCCTGTTCCCGCAGCCCTGCTGCGGGCAGAGCAGCCTGCGCGTGCCGCTCTTTGACGGCAAGAGATGCGATTGCGACTGCTGGACGCCCACACTCGCCTGCGAGGACTGCCAGTGCGTGCGCATTCAGAACCCGGCCTGTCCGGGTGAGTTTGCGGATGTGGAGCTATGCGTGGACTGCAACGGCAATCTGAGCATCTGCGTGCGCAGATCCAACCGACCGCACTGCGATCATCCGCACGGGAACCATCCGCACTGCGACTGCGATCCCTGCGGAAGGAAGCCCAGGCCGCATCCGGGTCCCTGGGTGAGATAGCGCGCTACACAAAGGAAGGGACGCGCTTCTGTCGCGTCCCTCAGACCACTGACAAAGCCCGCAAACGCAAAAATGCCGACCGAAATAATGTGATCGGTTGGCATTTTTGCTTACTGTGTCTGCTGTGGCTACAATCCGCCGGTTCGTGCGGCTCAATCGTCCTCGCGTGCCCAGCCCCGGCTGCACTCCACCGCCCGCGTCCACTGGCGGAGCAGGCGCTTGCGCTCGGCCTCGTCCATGTTCGGCTGGAACTCCCGATCCGGCTGGGGCAGGATCTTCAGCTCCCGGTCGTTCCAGAGCCCCACCGCGCGCCCGGCCAGCATCGCCGCGCCCATGGCGGTGGTCTCGATGGTCTTGGGCCGCAGCACATGCACGCCCAGGATGTCCGCCTGGAACTGCATCAGGAAATCGTTGGCGCTTGCGCCGCCGTCCACCCGCAGCACGGTGGATTTCATGCTGGAGTCGCTGGACATGGCGTTGATCACGTCGGTGGACTGGTAGGCGATGGACTCCAGCGCGGCGCGCACCACATGGGCGCGGCCGGTGCCGCGGGTGAGGCCCACGATGGTGCCCCGGCTGTACATATCCCAGTAGGGCGCGCCCAGGCCGGTGAAGGCGGGCACGAAGTAGACGTTGCCGTTGTCCGGCGCGGATGCGGCCACGGCTGCGGTCTCGGCGGCGGAGGAGACCAGCTTCATCTCGTCCCGCAGCCACTGCACCACCGCGCCGCCCACGAACACGCTGCCCTCCAGGGCGTAGCGGGGCTTGCCGTCCAGCCGCCAGCCGATGGTGGTGATCAGGTTGTTCTGGGATTTGACGGGGGTGGAGCCGGTGTTCATCAGCACGAAGCAGCCGGTTCCGTATGTATTTTTGCACATGCCCGGCGCGAAGCAGCCCTGGCCGAACAGCGCGGCGTGCTGGTCGCCCGCCAGCGCGGCGATGGGAATCTCCCGGCCCAGGATGCGCTTGTCCAGCATGCCAATCACCTGGGAGGAATCCACCACCTCGGGCAGCAGCTGGGCGGGGATGTTCATCATCCGCAGCAGCATCTCGTCCCACCTCTGCTCGTAGATGTTGTAGAGCATGGTGCGGGCGGCGTTGGTGGCGTCCGTCACGTGCACATGGTTCGCCGTCAGGTTCCAGGCGAGGAAGCTGTCCACGGTGCCGAAGCACAGCTCACCCTTTTCCGCCCGGGCGCGCGCGTCCGGGATTGCGTCCAGCATCCACTGGAGCTTGGTGCCGGAGAAGTAGGCGTCGGGGATCAGGCCGGTGCGGTCGCGCAGCATGTTGCCCAGGCCGTCGCTCTTCAGGCGCTCCACCAGCGGCGCGGTGCGGCGGCACTGCCACACGATGGCGTTGCCCAGCGCCTTGCCGGTGGCGCGCTCCCACAGAAGCGTGGTTTCGCGCTGGTTGGCGATGCCGATGGCGGCGATGTCGCGCACCTCCACGCCGGACTTCTCCACCGCCATCTTCAGCGCGCGCAGCTGGCTGTCCAGGATGTCCTGGGGGCGGTGCTCCACCCAGCCCGGCTTGGGGTAGATCTGCTGAAACTCCACGTTCTGGGACGCGATCACGTTGGCGCTCTGGTCGAATACGACGGCGCGGGAGCTGGTGGTTCCCTGATCCAATGCGACGATGTATTTCATGCTTTGACCTCCGTATTCAGATTGAGGTACAGAAAAATCCGGCATCGATGGCGGACGAATTCCGCGCTCCGGTGCCGGATCGTTTCGACCGGGAACCGGTCGGGACAGGTTTGTAAATCAGCCGATGGTTGCGGCTTCCGCGGTTGCGCCGTCCGCAGCGCCGGTCTGACCGGGGGCGTCCTGGGAGAGGTCGGGCAGCACGGAGGAGGCGCTCACGTCGCTCACGTCGCTCACGTCGATGGGCTCGATGGTGGCGACGGGTTCAGGCGTGGCTTCGGGCTCCTGATAGGTCTCCAGGGTCTGGCGGGCGATGTAGCCCGGAAACATGAAGTGGAAGGCCTTGGAATCGCCGAACTTGTCGTTGAGCGTGTCCACAACGCCGTTGAAGGCGGGCACGAAGTTCAGCACGATCACCACGACCAGCAGGAAGATGATGATGCCTAGGATGGACTTCAGCACGCCGACCACATGATGGCCGAAGGAGCGGTGCTCGTCCTCGTCCTCATCATATTCGTCTTCGTCGTCCTCATCCTCGTCTTCGTCATTGTCGTCGTACTCATCGTACTCGTCGTCGTCGTAATCGTCCTCGTCCTCGTCGTCCTCATCGTCGTCGTAATCGTCTTCGTCATCCTCGTCGTCTTCGTCCTCGTCATCGACGCTCTTGCGGCGACCGAACAGACCGCGGCGGGCGGGACGCTCGTCTTCCTCCTCGTCCTCGTCATCCTCGTCGTAGTCGTCCTCATCGTCATCGTCGTAATCGTCGTCCTCGTCCTCTTCTTCGTCCTTGTACTTGCGGGACTTCTTTCTGCCGAAGAGACCGCGGCGGGGCTTTTTGACCTCTTCCTCTTCCTCCTCGTCGTCCTCCTCGTCATCGTCCAGATCGAAGAGCTTTTCATCGCTGGCCGGTGCGACGTCGCGCATGGACACGGGCTTGAACTCCCGGGTGGGCTCCTCCACGATCTCCTCGCGAAGCTCCTGCGCGGCGGGCTTTTCTTCAAAGACGGAGGGAACAGCCTCCTGCACGGGCGCGCTCTCCTGCACGGGAGCGGCCTCCGGGGCGGGCGCGGCTGCCGCAGCCTTCGCGGCCTCCTCTGCGGCGAGGCGCATCGCGCGCTCCCTGCGCTCGCGGCGGGACATGCCGCTGGTCTCAAGCTCCGCCGCCATCTGCTCCTGCAGGGCGTCGATCGTCGGCTTGTTCATATCATCCATTTCCACTTGTCCTCCTTCGATGTCGCGGGGAATCCGCCGTGCCGGTTCGGGGCGTGCCGCCGGAATTTCGTTCAGCTCAGGCGCGTCCTCGTCGTCAAAATCGAGTCCGGCTTCGTCCTCGTCTTCGTCCGCCTCCTCGTCCTCCTCGTCCACGCGGGTGACGAACAGGTGCAGGAACTTCTTGAATCCGCCCTTGGGGGCGTCATCCTCAAGCTCCCCGTCCTCAAACTCCTCATCGTCGAATTCTTCATCATCGAATCCATCGTCGAAGCCGACGCTGTCCCTCGCGGGCGCGCTGCGCAGGGGCTGTCCGTCCACCTCCACGCCGTCGATGTCCTCGGCTTCGCCGCCCAGATCGTCAAATTCGGCCTCGTCGAAGTCCGGCTCCGGGCGCTTCCGGCCAAAGATGCGCTTCGCGGGCGCTTCCTCCGCAGGCTCTCCATCCTCGTCGGGCGCTTCCTCCAGATCGATCTCCTCGTCGGCAAGCTTCGCGCTCCGGCGCGCGGAGATGCTGTCCTTCACGCCGTGGAAGAAGCGAATGAAGGAATCAAAGGGGTTCGGATTCTCATATTCCTCTTCCGGGTACTCCGCTTCGTCATCCGCAGGGATCTCCTCGTCCATCGCCGCGGAATCGTCAAATTCCTCCTCGGGGACGAACTCCTCTGCGGGTCGGGCGCGATCCTCCCTGTGCGGGGGCTTGGGCGCATCGGCCTGCTCCGCCGGGCGCTGCGCCGTCTCGACCGGCTCAGCGGGGGTGGGTTCAACCGGCCTGGCCGCCTCCGCCGGCTTCGCAGCCTCCGTCGGCTGTGCCGGCTTGCGCGCGCGGGACTTGTACTGCTCGTGTCTGCGACGGAGCTCGTAGTAATCCAGTTCCGGGCCGTTGTCTCGGGTATTGCTCATAGCGTAACCGCCTCTCATTGTACCAAACGAATGCGTGGTATATCTATACGTTTCTATTATACCAAGATTCCGATTTTCTGACAAGGGCAACGTGGAATATAACCCAAAATATTTACTTCGGGGTCGGAAAACGCACGATGCAGTCACGATTTTCATGAAATTGCAGCGAAATTGTGGAGGGAGAGGAAGAATATGGCGTATCCCACGGAACTGATCCGCCGCGCCCGGGAGAACAGGCGCATGCGGAGGCCGATTGCGCGCAGCGAGGCCCAGGAGCAAGGCGTGGAGCGCGCAAATTCGGAGCGCGCGCCCTGGCAGAGCCGCCACGGCAATTACGACCGGCTGATGCGCAGCCACGACCGCCTGCATCCCCGGCATCTGGACGGGTAAAGCGCGGCGCGCGCGCATAGAATAGACCCAAAGGGAGGGTTGCATCATGATGCGAAACGACTACCGCCGCGCGCTGATCCTGCTGCGCAGCAATGCGGCGGGCTATTCTGGCCACGTGCGGCTGGAGCGCAGGACGCTGATGGGCAGCATGTACTTCGTGGTTCAGGCGCCGGAGGCGGCGGATGATCTGCGCGCGGCGCTGGTGGGTCGCGACCGCAGCGGCTACTTCGCCTGCGCGCTGGGTCAGTTCAAGCGGGACAGCCGGGGTCAGGCGGTGCTGAGCCACAGCTTCGATCCGCGCAAGCTGTGCGGACGGGAACTGGAGCAGTATCAGCTGGTGGCGGTGGTGCGCGGGGACTGCGAGATCGTGCTCTCCGGCAACGTGTCCGGCAGCGCGGAGCTGAACTGGGCGCAGGTACGCGCGGCGGTTTGCGCGCTCTACGGCGCGCCGGAGGAGGCCGGGGAGACTGCGGCGGAGGAAGAAGCGGAGGAGCCCTGTGCGGAGGAGCCTCTTCCAGAGACCGAGGCGGAGGAACCTGAAGCGGAGGAGGGGGAGGCCGCGGAGGACGGCGAAGCGGTGGAACCTGCGGCGCAGACTGCGCTTGCAGTTCTGGGGGCGGACCTGAGCCTTCCCTGGCCGGAGGAGATATCGGCGCTGCGAACGCTGTTCGAGGCGCAGCACGCGTTGATGGACGCGCCGGATGACGGCTTCACCTACGTCACCGCGCCCATGCCCGAGGGCTGCGGCTATGCGGCATGCCTGGCGGGCGTGCGGTGCGAGGCTGGCGCGCCGGTGGCCGTAAGATACGCCCTGCCGTCGGCCTGGGAGACGGAGCCGCCCGCAGGTCTGGAGGACGCTGGCTGGGTGGGGGACAACAATTCCGGCTGGTGGGTCACGCACATCGACCTGCATGGCGGCGGCGCTATGTAAATTGGAAGTCCGGCCTGCCATCGCGCGCCCGTTTTGCAGGAATTAACACACGCCGCTTGCAATGCGAGCGCGAATCTGGTACAATAAATCGCACATCATAATGGAAAAAGAGGGTAATCGCGATGGCAAAGCTTACGATGGACAAACTGGTCGCGCTGTGCAAGAACCGCGGCTTCATCTTCGCCGGTTCCGAGATCTACGGCGGCCTGGCCAACACCTGGGACTACGGCCCGCTGGGCGTGGAGTACAAGAACAACATCAAGAAGGCCTGGTGGCAGAAGTTCGTGCAGGAGAGCCCGTACAACACCGGCCTGGACTGCGCGATTCTGATGAACCGCGAGGTGTGGGTTGCCTCCGGCCACGTCGGCGGCTTCAACGATCCGCTGATGGACTGCAAGGCCTGCAAGGCCCGCTTCCGCGCCGACAAGCTCATCGAGGACTTCACCAAGGGCGCTGAGACCGGCGACGGCTGGACCAACGCCGAGCTGGAGAGCTACATCGCCGAGCATGACATCGTCTGCCCCGTCTGCGGCAAGAAGGATTTCACCGGCATCCGTCAGTTCAACCTGATGTTCAAGACCCATCAGGGCGTGAACGAGGACTCCGCGGCGGAGATCTATCTGCGCCCCGAGACCGCGCAGGGCATCTTCGTCAACTTCCTCAACGCCATGCGCACCACCCGCAAGAAGCTGCCGGCCGGCATCTGCCAGATCGGCAAGTCCTTCCGCAACGAGATCACCCCCGGCAACTTCATCTTCCG
>CAMBWJ010000120.1 GCA_945871545.1 uncultured Clostridia bacterium
GCGATGGCGGCGACGGTAAACGCAGCAAACACCAGCGGCATGCGCCGTGCCAGGCCCTGCATCTGCCGGGTCTGGGTGCGCCCGGTCTGCACCATCACCGCGCCGATGCAGAAGAACAGCGTGATCTTCATAAGTCCGTGGCAGACCATGTGCATCAGCGAACCCAGCTGTCCGGCGGGGGTCATGATCGACGCGCCCAGCAGCATGTAGCCCAGGTTGCTCACCGTGGAGTAGGCCAGCTTGCGCTTGACGTGGCGCTCGCGCACGGCCATCACCGCGCCGAAGAGGATCGTCAGGATGCTGAAGATCAGCGCAACGGTCTGGGCCCAGGTTCCCTGAAGCGCCGCGCCGAATACGTTGTAGACCATGCGCAGCACCGCGTACACGCCCGCGTTGACCACCGCCACCGCGTGCAGCAGCGCCGTGACCGGGGTGGGTGCGGCGCAGGCCCGGGGCAACCAGGCGCTCAGCGGAAACACCGCCGCCTTCACGCCGAAGCCGAAGAAGCACGCCAGAAACGCCGCGCACATGAGATCCTTCGGCATGCCGGAAAGATCCAGCCCGCCGATCTGGAAGTCGCCGCTTGCGTACTGGGAGACCACGATCAGCGCGGCGAAGGCAAAGGCGGCGCAGCCGATGGAATAGCGGATGTAGGCGCGCGCCGCACGGATGGAGGGCGCGTCCTTCTTGTGCCACACCAGCGGCAGCGTGATCAGGGTGATGCACTCGAAGAGCACGTAGAGCGTGAACATGTTGCGCGCGCAGCAGTAGAGGATCATCACGCCGAAGGTCATGGTGTAGAAGGCGAAGAAGCTGTCCTCGCGCTCCTCGTGCTGCATGTATTCCGAGGCGTACAGCGCAGCCAGCGGCCAGAGGAAGGCCATCAGGCCCAGGAACACCCGGCCCATGCCGTCCAGGCCGAAGCTCAGGCGGTACGCGCGGGAGAAGGCGATGAGCGTGACCTCCTCCGTGCCGCGCAGGATCAGCCGCAGCGCCAGAAGCGAGGTCAGGATCGTCACGCCCTCCACCCACGTGGTGCGCCCCTTGCGGGTCTTGAACCGCAGCGCCGGGATCAGCGCGCCGCCTAGCAGCGGAAGCAAAGATGCAATCAGCATAGTTTCATTCCTTCAAACGTCATCAGAAGATCAGGCCTGCGATGGTCTGGGCGTAATTCACCAGTGCACCGGGGAACGCGCCCACCAGCACCACCAGCGCCGCCAGGATCAGCATGGGAATCCACATGCGCTTCGGAGCCTCGTGGCCCTCAATGCGGGGCGCGTCGCCGGGGAAGTAGCCGTGGATCGTCACCGGCAGCAGGTAGCCGGCGGTCATCAGCGCGCTGCACAGCAGCACCGCCGGGCCGATCCAGCACGCGGCGCTGCCCAGATTCAGCGCGCCCTGGGCCAGATACCACTTGCTGACGAAGCCGCCCGTGGGCGGGATGCCGATCAGGCCCAGCGAGGCCACGGTGAACATGCACAGCGTGATGGGCATGATCTTGCCGATGGCCAGGTACTCATCCGCGCGGGTCTTGCCCGTCTCATGGATGAACGCGCCCGCCGAGAGGAACAGCGTGTTCTTGATCAGCGAGTGGCAGCAGATGTGCAGCATCGCGCCCACGAAGCCCAGGGGGGTCAGGGTGGACAGGCCGAAGAGGATGTAGCTGACCTGAGACACGGAGGAGTAGGCCAGGCGCTTCTTGAACAGCTTCTCGCGCAGCGCCAGCAGCGAGCCCATGAACACGGTGATCAGGGTCAGCACCATGAAGGCGGTCTGCACCCAGGTGCCGCGGATGAAGTCCGGGCCCACCAGGAAGAACAGCACGCGGATCACGCCCAGCACGCCCATCTTGGTAATCACGCCGGAGAGCACCGCGCTGGCCGGAGCCGGGGCCACCGGATGGGCCGTGGGCAGCCATGCGTGCATGGGGAACATGCCGGCCTTCACGCCGAAGCCCACCAGCATCGCAAACACGATGGCGCGCAGCAGGTTTTCATGCCCCGCCACCTTCGCCATATCCAGCACGCCGCCGGGGGTGAATGTAAGGCTGGCGCCGTAGTGCATCAGGAAGAAGATGCCCAGCAGCGCCGCGCTTGCGCCGAACACCGAGTAGATCAGGTACTTGACGCCCGCCGCGACAGCCTCCTTCTCCATGGTGTGCATCACCAGGGGCAGGGTGATCAGGGTCATCATCTCATAGAACATGTACATGGTCACGGCGTTGGCGCTCATGCTCAGGCCCATCAGCACGCCGTAGGTGCCCACGTAGAAGCAGTTGAAGCGGCGGTAGTTGGGGTCGTGGGCGTTGTAGGCCGTGGCGTAAATCCCCACCAGCACCCACACCACGGAGATGAACGCCATGTAGAAGCGGGCCACGCCGTCGGTGCGCAGCTGGATGGCGATGGTATCCGTCAGCCGCCACAGAGTCAGGCTCGTATCGCCCTTCAGCGCCGCCGCCAGCGCGCACAGCGCGGAGATGGCCAGCGCGCCGATGGCGAAGCCGTCCGTCAGCCTGCGATTGTCTCGGGGCAGCGCCCAGATCAGCAGCGCCGCCGCGATGGGAAGAATCAGGGGAAGGATCAGCAGCATGGAAAATTCCTCCTTGTGCTCATAGCAGATGGGACACGCCGGTCTCAATGATGGACATCACCCGGGGCGCGAACACGCCCAGCGCCACGATCAGCAGCGCAAAGACCGCGAGTGCGGCGGTGCTGACCTTCGGATGGTTCAGGCGGGTGTGGTACTCGTGGGTGGGCTTCATGTAGAGCGTGACCACGGTGATCAGGAAGTAGGCGGCGTTCAGCGCGGTGCTGACCGCCAGCACGATCAGGGCGATGAGCGCGTTGGCGCTGTCCACGCCCATGCATGCGTCGGCCAGATACAGCTTCGATGCGAAGCCGCCCAGAATGGGAATGCCCACGATGGAGCAGGCGGCGATGCTGAACACCGCGCCGGAGAGGGGCGCGCGATAGCCCGCGCCGCGCAGCTCATGGAAGGTCGCGTCGCCGTCGGACGCGCCGATCAGCCTATCTCCGGAGAGGAAGAGCACCGCCTTGGCCAGGGCGTGGGCGATGATGTGGAACACCGCCGCTGCGATGCCCGCGCGGGTGCCCAGCGCGATGCCCAGGTAGATGTAGCCGATCTGGGCCACCGACGAATAGGCGATCATGCGCCGGAGCTTCTTCTCCAGAATCGCGTCGATGGAGCCGAGGATGATGCCCACCATGGAGAACACCAGCAGCACGGTCTGGATGTGGGTCTCGCGGAACACCGCCGGATCAAACACGCGAATCACGAACTTGATGTAGAGGAAGATATAGGCCTTGGACACCAGGCTGGCCAGCATGGCGCTGGAGGACGGCGTTGCGGAGGCGTATGCGTCCGGCAGCCAGGTGTGGAAGGGGTAGAGCGCGCTCTTGACCGCCAGGCCGATGGTGATCAGCGCCATGGACAGCGTCAGCGGCCGGAGGTACGCGCCGGTGGCGGACAGCCGCATGACCTCGTCGTGGATGTCCTCCATCAGCAGGTGTCCGGTCAGGCAGTAGAGGATCGAAACGCCCAGCAGGAACAGGCCGCTGCCCAGCAGGTTCATGATCATGTACTTCGTGGCGGCAAACAGCGTGCGGCCACGGGTGCGGGCCAGCACCAGCGACGCGGCGGCGATGGTCATGATCTCGATGAACACGTAGGCGGTAAACACGTCGTTGGTGAACAGCTGCGCCATCATGCCGGCTTGCAGCAGCAGCACCATCACGGCGTACAGGCTCTGCCGCCGGGTTTCGATGTGGGCGCGGATGCGCTGGTAGCCGCCCAGCACGCAGAGGAAGAGGATCAGACAGAAGGTGACGGCCAGCACGGCCTCCAGCTCGCCCGCGCGCAGCTCATTGCCCACGGGCGCGCCGAACGCGCCCAGCGCATAGCGGAAGGAGCCGCCGCCGTTCTTCAGCAGGCTGACCAGCAGCGCACCTGACGCAAGCGTTCCCGCAGCGGGCACGATCAGCATCATGGCCCGGGCCTGCTTCGGCTTCAGCGCGGCGGTGACGGAGGACAGCAGCAGCGGCCCCCACACCAGAAAGAAGGGTATGTTCTGCCACCAGCTCAATGCGCATTCGCCTCCCTTGCAAGAAGTGCGATGCGGTCGATGTCCAGCGTGTGGTAGCGCCGGTACAGCCGCACCGTGAGCGCTAGCATGATCGCCGTGACGCTCACCGAGACCACGATGCCCGTGAGCACCAGGCCCGCCGGGAGGGGATTGACGTACACGCCGACCTCCAGCGGCGCGCTCTCACTTGCGATGATGGGCGCGACGCGGCCGTCGATGTAGCCGTAGGAGGCCAGAAACAGGTAGATGGCGCTGTCCATCATGGAAAAGCCGATGATCTTCTTCATCATGTTCCGGTTGAGCAGCAGGTTCGTAAAGCCGATGCCGAACAGGATCAGCGCGGCGATCTCCTCAAAGTGCTCCATGAGCTTGACGGTCATTTACAGATCCCCCTTCCGGAACAGGGTAAAGAGCGCGTACATCGTGCAGGCCACCACCAGGCCCACGGCGATGTTCAGCGGCATCATCAGTCCGCCCGAGAGGATCGCGCCGAATTTTCCGGCGGAGATGCCGTTTGCAAGGCCGTTTGCGCCGGTGAAGAACACATAGCCCTTGCTCAGCGCGTAGAACACCAGCGCAGCGGTGGTTGCCGCGCGGAAGGTTTTGAAGGTGAAGAAGCGCTCGGAGCGCTTAAAGCCAAAGGCGCAGAGGAACAGGATCATGCCCGCGCCCAGCACCGCGCCGCCGGAGAAGCCTCCGCCGGGGGAGAGGTGGCCGTTGAGCAATATGTATGCGCCGAACACGATCAGCAGCGGAACCAGCACCCGCGCGCCGCCCTGCAGGATGGGATCGTGCCGGGGCTCGAAGTGGCGGTCGTCCGACTCCGCCGCCATGCGCATGCGCAGCGAATCGGGATCGTCGCCCTGGGGCAGGTGCAAAAGCAGCAGCACCGTGCAGGCCGCGATGAACAGCACGTGGGACTCGCCCAGCGTGTCGAAGCCGCGGAAGTCCAGGATGATGCCGGAGATGATGTTCACCGCGCCGGTGTGCTCCAGGCCCTCCTCCACATAGAAGCGGGAAACCTCGTTGTCCACCAGCGCGTCCGCACCGCCAAACTGGGGCAGATCCAGCGCCGTGTAGATCAGCAGCGCGCTCAGGCCCACGCACACCAGCACCGCCACCGCGCAGTAGATACCGCGCAACAGGCGTTCGCCGCGGGTGTGGCTCCAGCGGGAGATGCGCTCGTAGGTCATCTCCTCCCGGGGATGGGGCTGGGCAAAGGGATCCTCCCTTTCGGGCTCCTCGGGCGCGACCAGATCGGCGCACATGCGCGCATCCAGCGGCTCTCCGCCCTCGTCAATCCATCTGCGAAAGTCACTTGCGGCCATCGTGCTCATCCTCCCGCGTCTTGATTGCGTGCAGCTTCTTCAGGGCCACGAACATCAAAAGCGTCGTCACGCCCGCGCCCACGGCGGCCTCGGTGATGGCCAGATCCGGGGAGCGCAGCAGAATCCACACCACCGACATGGCGGTGCTCTGGGCCATGAAGATGATGATGGAGGTCAAAAGATCCTTCGTCAGGCTCACCGCCACCGCACAGATCAGGATAAAACCCAGCAGCAGTACGCTCAGCGCTTCCATTCCGACACCTCCCGATCCAATTCTTCATTGGTGACCAGCTCCAGTCGCCCGATCAGATGGGACGCGACCGGCGAGGCCATCCAGAATAGAACCACCAGAACCAGCAGCTTCAGCGACAGCATGTTGATTCCGTTCGCCACGGCCAGGCCCAGCAGCATCAGAAAGACGCCCATGGTGTCGCCCATGGCGGCGGCATGCATGCGGTTGAGCACGTAGCGGAAGCGGAACACGCCCACCACCGCCGAGATCTCAAAGATCAGGCCCAGCAGCATCAGCAGCGCGCACAGGATAAAGCGCAGCGTTTCAACGTTCATTTTCGTCCCCCTCCTTCGCCTTCCGGGCGAGATACACGCCGATGTAGATCTTCGCCAACACCACCACCGCCAGGAAGCTGAGCATGGCGTAGATGATGGCGATGTCCACCAGATAGCCCTCGCCCAGCATCAGCGCGAGGATGGCGATCATCATGATGACGATGGTGCCGATCATGTTGATGCCCACCACGCGGTCTGCGATGCGCGGCCCGAGGATGGCGCGCAGCAGGCAGAGAAACAGCAGTACGCCCAGCACCGCCAGAACCACGG